>NZ_JBMHMA010000001.1:0-22914 GCF_049179175.1 Solwaraspora sp. WMMA2101
TCCGGGTCACACGCGGCGACCTGCTGCCCGACCGTCAGGTCCAGCCGCACCAGCTCGCTGCGGATCGTCCGCAGCACGTTCGCCTGCGCCAACAGGTGACCGTTGCCGGCGAGCTCGATCAGCGCATGCTGCAGCGGCGCCACCTGGGAGGCGTCGACCAGTTCACCGGCGTCGGCCGCCGGCAGGGTCAACGCCAACTCGGCCAGCCGCGCCGACACCGGGAACCACGCGGCGGCCGCGAACCGGGGCGCGTGCGCCTGCAGCTGGGCCCGGTTGTCGGCCAGGATCGTGCGCCAACCCGGGTAAGCGTCGGTCTTCGTCAACGCGAACACCACCACGTTGACCCGCTTGCTCGCCTCGATCAGGAAATCCAGCTCGGGCCGGGTGAACGGGGTCGAGGCGTCCACCACGAACAGCAGCGCCGCCGCCCGCGACACCGCGTCCAACGCGATCTCGGTGTGCGCCGGGTCCAGCCCACCCGCGCCCGGGGTGTCCACCAGCGACACGTACCGCAGCAGCGGCGCCGGGCAGGTCACCGCGATCCGCCTCGGCGGACGCGCCCCCTGCGGCAGCACCCCCGACACCGTGGCCCAGTCCCGCAGCCGGTCCACCGGCACGTCCACCGCCTCGGCCTCACCCGGCACGAACGCCCGCGCCGCCGTCACCGGCCCGTGGTCGAACTCCAGGTACGCCGACGTCGCCACCGCCGCGTCCACCGGCGACAACCCGGTCACCCCGATCAACGCGTTCACCAGGGAACTCTTGCCACGTTTCGTTTCCCCGACGACCACCACCGACGGCCGGGTCACCTCCCGGCGCCGCTGGGCGTCGATCTCCGCCGCCGCGTCCGGGTCCAGGCCACGCACGAACCCCAGGCACGTGTCGACCGCCCCGGTCAGCAACGTGCCCAACGCCGCCGACCCGGCCCCGCCGCTCACCGGCGCACCGCCCGTACCTGCTGCGACAGCAGATGGAACCCCCGGTGGGCCACCAACGCCACCCGTGACTGCGCCGGTGACGCCCCGGCGACGGCGAACACCCGCCACCGGGTGGCCGCCTCCACCGCCGCCGCCGCCAACTGCTCCACCGACGCCGCCGGCAGTTCCAGCACCCAGCGCGGATCCGCCGACAACGCCAACCGGGTCAACTCCTGCTCCATCGCCTCCGGCAGCTCCACACTGCCCGTGGTCACCTGCTGCGCCACCTCCAGCAGCCGCAGCCGGTGGTACTCCGGCTGGTGCAGCAGCCGCTCGATCGCGTCGCGCAGCGTCTCCCGGTCACCGGGATGCGCCGTGTGGCTGGCCACCTTCTCCAGCGTCGACAACGCCCACCCGGCCTTGATCGCGTCGGTGCGCCACCGGAACGCCTCGTCCACGGTGTGCCGCAGCCGCGGAAACCCCGACGCCGCGTACAACGCCCGCACCAGGTCCCCGGACGCCAACTGCGGCGCCGCCCGCAGCTGCGCCACCGCGAACCCGATCCCGTACAGGTCCAGCAGCGCCAGCAGCCGTTCCCGCTGCGCCCGCGGCACCGGGCAGTCCCGGGACACGAACAGGTCCACCGACGCGGTCAGCACCGTCCACTGCGCCGCCGGCACCTGCGCCAACGTCCGCAACGCCTCACAGTCGGCCGCCGTCAACCGGCCCGCCTCGGTCGTCTCCGCCAGCAACCCGACCGCCGGCACCACGTCCGACACGATCCGACGCAGCACCCGCGTCTGGTCGGCGGCCAGCGGCGCCGCCACCGGCCACGGATCGGCACCACCGGCCACCAACTTGTCGACCTTGTTGAACAACCCGACCGAGTTGATCGGGCTGCTCGACAACCGCGCCGACACCGCCCGGAACGCCTCCAACGCCCGTACGTCGTCGTCACGCACCGACTGGGTGAACACGTACACGATCGCCTCGGCGCCGGAGACCGCCCCGACGGAGTCGTCGTCGATCCCGGCGTCGAACGGCGCCGTCGCCTCACCTGCGTCTGGGGAGTCCGCGCCGGCACCGGCGAACAGGTACCGGCGCGCCGCGTCACTGACCCCGGTGCTGGCCGACGACAGCCCCGGCGTGTCGATCACCGTCAACTCCCGCAGATGGTCACTGGTCAAGGTGACGTCGACGAACGCGATCCGCGCCGTCGGCACCCCCAGCCGCTGCGGGATCATCCCCGTCGGATCCAACGGCAGACTGACCCGTACGCCGTCGCGGCGCACCACGTCCACCCGGTCGGCGGTGCCGTACCGGAACTGGGTGACCACCCGGGTGCACTCACCAACCTCCGTCGGCGCCACCCGCCGCCCGATCAACGCGTTGACCAGCGTCGACTTGCCCGCCTTGAGCCGCCCGGCGATCGCCACCCGCAGCGGCTCGTCCAACCGCCGCCGGACCCGCGCCACCTCACCACCGGTCGGCGCACCCACCCGGGGACCCACCTCGTCACACAACGCCGCGACCCGGCTGCTCAACGGCCCCGCACCCACGGATTGGTCACCGCCCCACAGGGTCGGCGACAATGACGCCACGCCCAACGGTGGTACCCGCTCATCTCGCTGGTCGTCCTCCCGACAGCACGGCACGCGGTGGTGCGCCCACCACCGACATCCACAGTACGAATATCCTCTCCGGCGCAGGATCCCATGTTCGTGCCACCTTCGCCCGGGGAGGGCCACGAGCCGGAAAAGCGGGGGAGGACGGGTGCGGCAACCAGCCGACGGCGCTCACGCCACCGACGTGGCGGCGGCCGCCGCCGCCCGGCTCACCCGCCCCGGCCTCGTCGTCATCACCGGCGTGCCCGGCAGCGGCCGCACCACCACGCTGCGCCGCGTCGCCACGGCGTCGCCCGGCCCGGTCCACCCCGGCGGCGCTCTCACCGCCCTGCGCCACGTCCCCGCGTTCCCCCTCAGCCACGCCCTGCGGGTCCGGCTACCCACCCACGACGTGGCGCTGCTCGCCGAGGCGGTCCGCTCCCGGGTACGCCACGGCCTGCTCGTCCTCGACGACCTGCAGTGGGCCGACCCGGTCACCGTCGCCGCCCTGCCCGCCGTGGCCCGCCACTGCCGGGTCGTCGTCGCCCTGCGCACCCCGCACCCGCTGCCCGCCGCCGCCATCGACCCGCTGCGCGACGGCGACGCCCTGTGGCTGGCGCTCCCGGCGCTGGACCCGACGGCCACCGCCGACCTGATCCGCCGTACCGCCCCCGGCCTGGACCCGGCGACCGTCACCGACCTGGCCCGACGCGCCGGCGGCAACCCGCTGGCCGCCACCGCCCTGGCCCGCCACCGCACCGCCCGCACCTCGCCGCCGCCACCCGACACCACCGACCTCGACCAGGTCGCCTACGCCGTCGCCGCCGCCCTGGCCGACCTCACCCGGCCGGCCCGCACCGCCCTGGCCGCCCTCGGCCTGCTCGGCCGGCCGGCACCCGCCGCCGCTCTCGGCGACGGCGTCGCCGAACTCACCGACGCCGGCCTGGTCACCGCCGCCACCGGCCTGATCACCCCGGTGTCGCCGTACCAGGCCGACGTGGCCGCCGGCCTGCTCGACGCCGCCAGCCGCCGAGCCCTGCACCGACGCCTCGCCGACCTGGTCACCGACCCTCTGGAAGCCGCCCGGCACCTCGCCGCCGCCGGCGACACCGACGCCGCCTACCAGCGGGCCGTGACCGCTGCCGCCGACGCCACCACCGGCGGCGCCCGCGCCGAGGCGCTGCTGTTCGCCTGCGACCAGCCCGCCGCCACCGCCACCGTGCGGCTCGACGCGGCCCGGGCCGCCCTGACCACCGGCCGGCCCCGCCACGCCCTGACCCTGCTCGACGCCGCCGACTCCGACGTCAGCGACGAGGTCGCCGCCCTGCGCGCCGAAGCGCTGCTGCAGGCCGGGGAGCTCGCCGCCGCCCGCGCCACCGCCGCCGCCCTGGCCGCCCGCGTCACCGACCACCCGGCCGCCACGTCGCCGCCCGCCGCGACCGCCGACCGGGTGCTGCTGCTGGCCGACCTCGCCGTCGACCCGACGGCGGCGGCCCGCCGTGCCGCCGCCGTCACCGCCCGCCACGGCGCCACGCCGACCCACGTCGGCCTGCGCGCGGCGCTGGCCGCCGTCGCCGCCGCCGACCGCACCCCCGGCTGGGAACACCGGCTCGCCGGCACCGCCGCCGCGGCGGCCGCCGACGGCGACCTGCTGACCGCCCGGTGGAGCGCCTGGCAGCTGGTCGAGACCCTCACCGGCGACGGCCGGCTCGCCGAGGCCGCGCACGCCGCCACCGCCGCCGCGGCCGCCTGCGCCGCCGACCTGGCCTACAGCTGGCAGACCCGTTTCCTCGCCGCCCGCCTGTGGTGCCTGGCACTGCGCGGTGAACCGTCGGCAGGGGACCAGCCCGGCCCGGTCGGCGACGACCCGCCCGCACCCACCGACACACTGCCCACCGCCACCGACGCGCTGCTGCGCGCCGCCGCCGACCTCACCGACCGCACCCTGCCCGCCACCGCCCACCGCTACGCCACCGCCACGGCGGGCCTGCTCGAAGCCGACGGCGGACTGCTCGCGGCCGCCCGGGCCCGGCTCGCCGCCGCCACCACCGCGACCGCGCCGCCGCCGGGCCTGCTGGACTGGGTCGCCCGGGAAGCGGCCTGGCTCGACGGTCAACCCGACAGAGCCGCCGCGCCTGCCGGCACCGACCCGACCACCGGTGCCGCCGCTGCGCCGAGCGCGTCACCGCTGGTCGACGGACTGCGGCGGATCACCGCCCACTGGGCCGCCCACGACACCCCCACGGTGACACCGCCGCCGGCCGCCGGGACACCACCGACGCTGCCGGCACCGGTAGCGGCGACGCTGGCCGCCTGGTCGACGGCCGACCCGCGCCGGTTCGGCGCCGCCGCCGCCACCTGGCCCGACGTCAGCGTTCGCGAACAGGTCCGCTGCCTGCTCGCCCAGGGCCTGCACGAAGCCGACCCGCACCGCGCGGTGCCCGCCCTGCTCGCCGCGGAACGCATCGCCGCGCGCGCCGGCCTGGTCGTACTGCTGGGCCGCTGCCGACGTGCGCTGCGCCGGCACGCGGTACGCCGCGACGACCGGGGCACCCGCGACGGTGAGCTGCTCACCGGCCGGGAACGTGACGTGCTGCGGCTGGTCGCCCAGGGCGAGCCGACCCGCCGCATCGCCGGCCAACTCGGCATCTCCACCGAAACCGTGGAAACCCACGTCCGGGCCGGGATGCGTAAACTCGGTGCCCGCACCCGCACCGAAGCAGCCGCCCTGGCCATGGAGACCGACCGATGAGCGCACCGCCGCGCTACGTCCTGTCCAGCTCCACCGAGGCGAACGCCGTTCTGCGGCGGCTCGCCCGCGACGGCTGGACCGTCCGGGAAGGCTTCGCGTTGACCGAGGCCGCCTGGGACCTGACCGCCGCCCGACTGGCCCTGCACGGCCGGGTCACCGACGCCGACACCGTGGCCCTGGTGGCGCTGGCCGCCGCCCGGGGTGCCGCCGTCGTCGCGGTGGTCGACCCGGGCGGCGACGTCGGTCGGGCCCTGGTCGACGACCTCGGCCGGCTCGGCCCGGTGCTGCGCCACGGTGACGTCGGCCCGCCGGCGTCACCGGTCGACTCCGTCCTGGTGCCGGAGCAGCGGGCCCTGCTCGACCGGCTCGCCAACGGCGAGACGATCGCCGCGGCCGCCGCCGCCGAGTTCCTGTCGTTGCGGACCGCGAACCGCCGCATCGCGCAGGCCCGCGCGGCGTTCGGGGTCCGCACCACCCGCGAGGCCGTCCTGGCCTACCTGCGGCAACGCTCCCGCTGAACCGGCACCGGGTACGGCGCCGTCAGCCGCCGTCCGGTGCCTGGCCGGCGGCCGGGGCGTCGTCCGCCGCGTCGACCCGGCCCCGGCGGTGTCGCCGACTCACGTCGACCGGTCGGGTCACGTCGACGTGCCGGGGTGCCTGCGGCTCGTCCGGGCGCAACGCCGCCAACTCGTCGGTGAGGGCGTCGATGATCCGTTGGGTCGCGCGTTGCGCGGCGCCCGGCCGCGCCGGGTCGACCCCGGACAGGTCCACCGGGGCGCCGAAGTGGACCCGGACCACCGGGCGGCGCAGCACCGCCCGTAGCACCGCGCGGCCCAGGCCGCGGGGTGCCGCCCACGGCAGCACCTCGTGGGCCCCCCACTGGGCCACCGGCACCACCACCGCGCCGCTGGCCAGCGCGAGCCGCGCGGTACCCGTGCGGCCGCGTTCGGGCCACATCCACGGGTCGAGACCGATGCGCCCTTCCGGGTAGACCAGGACCACCGCGCCGCCAGCGACGGCCGCCACGGCGGCGTCGAGCGCCTGGGCGACGGTGTCGGTGCGCCGGTCGACCCGGATGTGCCCGGCGCGGCGCATCACCGGGCCGACCACCGGGGCCCGGAACAGCCCGCCGGTGGCGAGCACCCGGGGGGCGACCCGCCGCACGCGGCAGGCGGCGGCGAGCGCGACCGGGTCGAACGGGCTGATGTGGTTGGCGGCCAGGATCAGCGGTCCGTGCCGCAGCGCGTCCGGTACGTCGCCGGTGACCCGCAGCCGGGCGAGCAGCCCGACGACGATCCGGGCGGCGACCTGCAGCAGCCGCCACAGCGGCGGCGGCCGCCAGGGCGTCGGGGCAGGGGGAGTGGGGGTGTCCATCAGCGGTCGATCGTCGCACAGTCCGGCCCGCCACGGGCGCCCCGTGCCGACCGTCCCGCGAGG
Source organism: Solwaraspora sp. WMMA2101 (assembly GCF_049179175.1). Lineage (NCBI taxonomy): Bacteria > Bacillati > Actinomycetota > Actinomycetes > Micromonosporales > Micromonosporaceae > Solwaraspora > Solwaraspora sp. WMMA2101. Next base: position 6,711 of record NZ_JBMHMA010000001.1, read on the forward strand.
GTCGGGACCGACGGCCCTCTCCCGTCGGGACCACCGCCCCTGGCCCGTTCCACGACAGGCCGTAGTATGTACTACGCCTTGTAGTAACTAGATGGGGGAGCCGTGGACGCGCTCGACATAGCCCGCTGGCAGTTCGGTGTCACCACCGTCTACCACTTCCTGTTCGTCCCACTCACCATCGGCCTCAGCCTGCTCGTCGCCATCCTGCAGACCGCCTGGCACCGCACCGGCGACGACCGCTACCTCAAACTCACCAAGTTCTACGGAAAACTGTTCCTCATCAACTTCGCCATGGGCATCGTCACCGGCATCGTCCAGGAATTCCAGTTCGGCATGAACTGGAGCGACTACTCCCGGTTCGTCGGCGACATCTTCGGCGTACCCCTGGCCATCGAAGCCCTGCTCGCCTTCTTCCTCGAATCCACCTTCCTCGGACTGTGGATCTTCGGCTGGAACCGGCTCCCCAAAGCCCTGCACCTGGCCACCATCTGGCTCGCCTCGTTCGGCAGCATCATCAGCGCCTGGTTCATCCTCGCCGCCAACTCCTGGATGCAGAACCCCGTCGGCTACCGCATCAACCCGGACACCGGCCGCGCCGAACTCACCGACTTCATCGCCGTACTCACCAACAAGGTCACCCTCATCACCTTCCCGCACACCCTCGCCGGCTGCTTCATGGTCGCCGGCGCCCTCGTCCTGGCCGTCGCCCTCTGGCACCTCATCCGCCACCCCGACGGCCCCGACACCCCCGCCTTCCGCACCGCCACCAAGATCGGCGCCTGGACCACCCTGGCCGCCACCGCTGCCGTCATCATCACCGGCGACATCCAAGGCAAGATCATGACCCAGGTCCAGCCCATGAAGATGGCCGCCGCCGAAGGCCTCTACACCACCGAAAGCCCCGCCTCCTTCTCCGTCGTCACCGTCGGCACCCTCGACGGCAGCCGCGAAATCTGGGCCCTCAAGATCCCGTACCTGCTGTCCTGGCTGTCCACCGGCGACCCCACCGGCCAGGTCCAGGGCATCAACGACCTGCAGGCCCAGTACGCCGCCCAGTACGGCCCCGGCAACTACACCCCGATCATCCCCGTCACCTACTGGAGCTTCCGCTTCATGATCGGATTCGGCCTCGCCACCGCCGCCATCGCCCTCTGGGCCCTGTGGACCACCCGCCGCGGCCGCACCCCCACCGGACGCTGGCTGCTGCGCGCCGGCCTCACCCTGCCCGTCCTACCACTACTGGCCAACACCTTCGGCTGGATCTTCACCGAAATGGGCCGCCAACCCTGGATCGTCTTCGGCGAAATGCTCACCCGCGACGGCGTCAGCCGCAGCGTCTCCCTCACCGAAGTCCTCACCTCTTTCACCGCCTTCACCCTCATCTACGCCACCCTCGCCGTCATCGAGGTCAAGCTCCTCATCCGCTACGCCCGAAACGGACTGCCCGACCTCACCGACCCACCCCCACCGGACGACACCGACGACGACACCACCCTCGACCGGCCCCTCGCCGCCACCCACTGACCACCCCGGAGACCCCTCGTGGAACTCACCACCGTCTGGTTTGGGCTCATCGCCGTACTCTTCACCGGATACTTCATCCTCGAAGGCTTCGACTTCGGCGTCGGCATCCTCGCCCGCCTCATCGGCCGCACCGAACCCGAACGACGCGCCGCCATCACCACCATCGGCCCCGTCTGGGACGGCAACGAGGTCTGGCTCATCACCGCCGGCGGCGCCATGTTCGCCGCCTTCCCCGAGTGGTACGCCACCCTGTTCTCCGGCTTCTACCTACCGCTACTGCTCATCCTCATCGCCCTCATCCTGCGCGGCGTCGCCTTCGAATACCGCGACAAACGAGACGAACCCCACTGGCGCCGCCGCTGGGACAACGCCATCTTCATCGGCTCACTGCTACCCGCCGCACTCTGGGGCGTCGCCTTCGCCAACATCGTGCGCGGCGTACCCCTGGACGCCGACCACGAATACACCGGCACCCTGCTCACCCTGCTCAACCCCTACGCCCTGCTCGGCGGCGCCACCACCACCGCCCTGTTCGTCACCCACGGCGCCGTCTTCCTCGCCCTCAAGACCACCGGCGACCTGCGCCACCGCGCCCGCCGCGTCGCCACCTGGACCGGCCTGACCGCTGCCGCGCTCGCCGTCGGATTCCTCACCTGGACCCTCACCATCCGCGCCAACCCCACCGCCGTCGTCCTCGCCGTCACCGCCGCCCTCGCCCTCGTCGCCGGCCTGGCCGCCAACCAGGTACGCCGCGAAGGCTGGGCCTTCACCGGCACCGCCACCGCCATCGGCCTCGCCGTCGCCGCCCTGTTCACCGCCCTGTTCCCGACCGTCCTACCCTCCACCGGCGACCCCGCCGGCACCCTGACCACCACCAACGCCGCCTCCACCACCTACACCCTGACGATCATGACCTGGGTCGCCGCCGCACTCACCCCCGTCGTCCTGCTCTACCAGGGCTGGACCTACTGGGTGTTCCGCCACCGCGTCCACGTCACCGACCAACCCAGCCACTGACTCCACCAGCCACCGACCCGCACACGACGGTGCCCCCGGCGCGACCAACCACCGGGGGCACCACCCACAGGCCCGACGTCAACCCACCTCCGGCAACTCCGCCAACCGCGCCTCCACCTCCGCCAACTCCGCCCGCAACTTCTCCGCCTGCCGCTGCGCCTCGGCCCGCTCCGACGCCAGGATCTGCTCCACCGCCTCATGCACCCCCGGCACATCCACCAACGCCACCATCTTCAACGCCTCCGCCGGCCGGATCACGTACGGCTTCGCCAACGCCTTCGCGCCCTGCGCCGCCGCCACCGTCCACTCACCGTCGGCATACGCCAACGTCACCGTCAACCCGGCCGGCGCCTTCGGCTTCACCGCCTTCGCCGCCCGACGCGCCGGGCGCTGCGCACCCTCGTCCACCGTCGACTCCTCCACCTGCTCCCGCCGCGCCGGCACCACCACCGGCGGCTCACCCAACTTGAACTCCGGCTCCGGCACCACCGGCACCGGGTCGACCACCGGCTCCGCCGCCGGCCGCCGCGCACCCGCACCCCGCGGCGCCACCACCAGATCACCGGGGGAGAACGGCAACTCGTCACGACCGAACCGCACCACCACCCACTCGTCGGACACCGCCGGATCCGCCAGGCCCACCACCTGACCCACCTGCCCGGCGATCTGCCCCGCCGACTCGGTGAACATCACCTTCGGCTTACGCCCAGCAGCCACCGCCTCCCGGATCACCCCCAACTCCTCGTCCGACAACCCACCCGCACCAGCGCCCGCGGCAACCATCAGCACCCTTTCCGTCCGTACACCTGTTTGAGTGCTGCCTTCCTACCAGCCGCCGCCGACACCGCCGACCGCACCCCACCACCCCCGCTCACCCCGACGCGGCACCACCCGACCACACCCGACCCACCTGGCCGGCCGCCGCCGACCCCTGCCGCCACCCCGCCCGCGCCGCACCCGGCCGCCGCGCCGGATCCAGCAACCGCCGCCCGATCACCCGCCTCGCCGCCCGGTCCGGCGACACCACCACCACCTGCCCCGACAACCCCGCCACCTGCCGCGCCACCGGCGCCAACCAGCCCAACCCCCACGTGATCGGCGCCAACACCACCACCGACGCGTACCCCGCCGCCAGATCCGCGTTCGCCGCCGACCGCATCCCACCGTCGATCAACCGCCGCCCACCGACCACCACCGGCGGCCACACCCCCGGCACCGCGCAACTCGCCGACACCGCGTCGACCAGGTCCACCCCCGGCCGTGACCCGTCGAACACCACCAGCTCACCCGTCTCGGCGTCCACCGCCGTCACCCACAACGGCCGCTCCGGCCACGACCACACCGGCAACGCCTCCTCGAACACCGGCCGCCGCGACACCGCCGACCCCGCCGCGAAGGCCGCCGCGTACCGGCCGATCCGCGCCCGCGCCCGCCGCCCGTCCCCGCTGCACACCGCCGCCCACAGCAGACACGACACCGCACCCGGACCCATCCGGTCCGTCGACGGCTCACCGGCCACCAGCTGCCCCGCGTACAGCTGATCCAGATCCGCCCCCGAGCGCAGCTGCGCACCCACCACCGCGCCCGCCGAGGTACCGACCACCAGATCCGCCACGCCCAACTCCACCCCGGCCCGCGCCAACCCGGCCAACACCCCGATCTGCCAGGCCACCCCGGTCACCCCGCCGCTGCCCAGCACCACCGCACGCCTACCCGCCATACCTGTCCTATTGCCCCGCGACGTCGGCGGTAACGTCACCGCCGACGACACACCGCAGGGGAGAGGGGACACCATGGCACCGGTCACCGTGGTCACCGGCGGCAGCCGGGGGATCGGCGCGGCCACCGTACGCCGCCTCGCCGCCGCCGGACACGACCTCGTCATCGGCTACCGGCGCGACGCCGCCGCCGCCCACGCGGTCCGCGACGACGTGCAGGCGGCGGGCCGCCGGGCGGTCACGGTCGCCGTCGACACCACCGATCCGGCGGGGGTCGCCGCGCTGTTCGACGCCGCCGCCGACCTCGGCGCGCTCACCGGCCTGGTCAACAACGCCGGCGTCACCAGCCGGATCGGACCCTTCGTCGACCTCACCGTCGACGACCTGCGCCGGGTCGTGGACGTCAACCTCATCGGGTACGTCCTCTGCGCCCAGCAGGCCGCCCGCCGGATGGGCGCCGGCGGCGCCATCGTCAACGTCTCGTCCGCCGCCGCCACCCTCGGCAGCCCCGGCGAGTACGTCCACTACGCCGCCGGTGCGGGCGGCGTCGCCGATGATCCGTGGGGTGAGCGTGCCGTCGACGGCGAGCCGGACGCCGAGGTCGACGTACCGGGCGCCCCGGTAGTCGTGGTGGCGGCGCAGTGTGGCGACGTCCAGCTGGAAGCCGCGGTGCCATTCCAGCGGGCAGGACGACCGCCGGGCGGCGGCCTCCACCGGGGTGTCCCGGTACGACGGGTCGAGGACCAGTGCGGCGACGTCGCGGTCGAGACGGACCGGGCCGTGCACCTGAGCCTCGACGTAGGCGTCGAGCGGGTCGTCGTGTGCGGCGGCGGCCAGCAGGTCGACCAACGCGCAGGAGGCGGCGACACCGAACATGGTCGGGTCGAACACGCTGTCCGGATAGCAGAAGGTGCACCGGTCCAGCACGGTCGGCGACAGCCTCAGGTGACACGAGCCGAACCGGGGCGCCGCGCCCCCGGGCCGGTGGCGCGGGTCGAGCGCCCCGTACACCGGTCGGTGGTGCGCGGGCGCGTCGTCGTAGGCACCGCCGAACATGGTGCTCTCCCAGCGCCACCGGTCACCGCCGGGGTGGGCGGTCAGCCCGCCGTTGCTGATCGCGGTGACGAACTGGGACAGGTACCGGCCGTCGTCGGCGAGGGCGTCGATGACGGTACGGTGCCCGGCGAGGCGGTCGGGGTGGAAGTTGACGGTGACCGGGACCGTCGGATCCAGCGGTGGGCCGACCGATCGCGCGCTGGTAGGGGCTCATCACGACACAGGTTCCCGGGCGGCGGTGAGGGTCGACACCGTACCGAGCTCGGCGGCGGCGTCGAGCAGGGCCCGGGACCGAGCGGTGATCGCGGTGTCGCGGGCCGCGAGCGCGGTACGGACGTCGGCCGACCTGCGGGCGGTCCGTAGCTGCGGCATCAGTGCGCGCAGCGGCGCGACCCGGTAGCCGGCGGCCCGCAGCTGGTGCACGATCCGCGCGTCGCGGACCTGCTCCGGGGTGTACCGCCGGGTGGTGCCGGCCCGGTCGGGCACGACGAGACCTTCGGCGTGCCAGTGCCGCAGGGTCGACGGGCGTACGCCGAGGGCGGCGGCGAGTTCGGAGATGCCCATCGCGTCGGACACCCGTACGTCGGTGATCGGTTCGGCGGCGATGGCCTCGGCGGCCAGTTGAGCCCGGCGCAGGGCGGCGCGTTCGGTGTCCAGCCGGGCGTGTACGGCGTCGAGCAGCGCGAGCATCACGGCGGGCGTGCCCTGGTGTGCTGCGGTGACGATCCGGCGGGCGTCGGCCGGTGCCGTCGCGGCGGCCAGGTGCCGGTAGGCCAGCGCGCACCGCAGGTGCAGTTCCCCGTAGATGCGGTGGCCGGCGACGGTGCGACGCGCCGGCGGCAGGACGCCGTCGCGTTCCAGATTGCGGATCTGCTGGACGCCGTACCCGGCCCGGCGGGCGACGTCGACCGTACGCAGCGCCGCTGAGCGGGCACCGACGGCCCCCGAGTGGAGACATGCGGCCCCGTTCACCGCTGATCGTGAGCGTGAAGTCTCCACGAGCACTGCAATGTAACGCTGGAACGGTGACACAGGAAGAGATCATCGCTTTCGTCGCCGGCCTCGGCGACGACGTACTGGTGCTGCGGCCGGCCGTCGGCGACGGCACGCCGCCGATCAGCTGGGGTGACACGTTCTTCTACGTCTCACCCGACGGCACGGTCCCGGCCCGGCGTCAGCCGTTCGCGACGATCGTGACCAAGGACTACCCCGGTGACACGTCGTCGCGGCTGGACCGGCCCGGGGTGTTCCGGCTCAACATCGCCGTGGGCCGCGACGAGGTGCGGCGTCACGTCGGGCAGGACCCGGCCGGGGTCGATCCCGCAGCCGCCGACACCGTGTTCGCCCATCCCGTCTACGGTGGCGCCGGCTGGTTGGCGGTGGTCGACCCCGGTACGCGGACCGCGTCGCTGGTGCGGGACCTGCTGGCCGCGGCCCACTGGCGCGATCAGGGTCGCGGGACGCGCCGGGTCACCATGGGTCCTGCAGCTGACGGGCCTGGTTGAGGAAGACGACGCCGTCGACCATGTCGAGCTGGGCCGGGTCGAGCGGGAAGTAGGCGAAGTCCTCGCTGACCCGTGTCGCCGCTGTGGCGTGGGCGCGGGCCAGGGCGTGGGCGTCCACGAGGCAGTTGTCCCAGCCCAGCATGGCCAGGGCACCTTCGACGGTGTCCGGTGCCGGGGCGTCGTCGCCGAGCGTGCCGAAGGCCGAGGCCAGGTAGGCGTACCGGTCACCGAGGCGGGTCGCGGTGATCGCGCCGGCGCTCCACATCCGTAGCCGCTGGTCGCCGAGGGTCAGCACGGCGGGGTGGCGCTGCAGGTGCAGGTTGTGGGCGAAGACCAGGGTGGGGCCGTGGTCGGCGGCGGCGAGCAGGTTCGCGGCCATCATGGCGTCGCGCAGCGCGGACAGTCGGGACAGTCGGTCCGGGGACGGGTCGGCCATCGCGTGGTGGTATCGCAGCAGACCGAGTGCGGTACGCCCGTACAGCTGTGCCCGTTCGCGGCGCGGAGGGTCCAGCTGCGGCAGCTGGGTGTCGGTCAGCGCCAGCAGGTCGTCGGTGATCAGCCGGAGTTGGCGGGCGTCGGCGGACCGGCCGATCGACCGGGACGGGTCCCGTACGGTGGCCTCGTCCGACCAGCGGTCGTCGGGTCCCAGTAGCGCGTCGAGGGTTTCCCGGGTGCAGGGCAGTGGGCCGTCGAGCAGGTCGTGCAGGGCGGTCAGTGCCGTCCGGGGGCTGTCCGCCCAGTACTCCAGTGGGCCGTCGATGCCGAAGAACCGCAGCTGGTGGTCGTGGTCGTCGTTGTAGGTCCGCATCCAGCGGACGAGGTCGCGGTTGGCCGGCGAGGTGCCGAACTGGTGGCTGAAGCCGTCGCGCATGACGTCGTCGATGCTGCCGGCGCCGGTGGCGATGTGACCGTCGACGAGCAGGCCCCGCAGGCAGTCGCTTTCGATGGCGATCGACCGGTAGCCCTCGTGGGTGACGAGGTGGCGGAAGATCTCGTTGCGTAGTTCGCCCAGTTCACCGACGAAGTGCCGGGCTTCGCCGAGGCCGAGCAGCAGGGGGCGGGTGGGCTGTGCCCGCAGGAACGCCGAGATGGCGTCGCCGTCGACGGGGCGGGCCAGGTCCGTGATGGTCATTGCTTCAACGGTATCGTTGAATCGACGGTGGAAGGTTTGTGTGTCCGGCACGCTGTCGATGCCCGGTGAACCTTCAAACGAGGGGGAGTCGATGCGGCCGGTGGACCTGGCGCGTGAGCACGGTCTGTCCACGCAGGCGGTCCGCAACTACGAGGACGCCGGTGTGCTGCCGGCGGCCGCGCGGACCGCCGCCGGTCACCGCTGCTACACGCCGCTGCACGCGCAGGCGCTGCGGACGTTCGTCGCGCTGGTACGCGGGCACGGTCACGCCACGGCGACGGCGGTCATGCGGGCGGTGAACCGGGACGCGGTCGACGAGGCGTTGCGGATCATCGACGACAGCCACTGTCAGTTGGGGGAGGACCGGCGTACCGTGCGGGCTGTCGAGGCGGCGCTGCGCGAGCTGACCCCGGTCGCCCCGGTGCCCGGCGGGACGTTCATCGGCCCGTTGGCGGCCCGGCTCGGGCTGCGGCCGGCGACGCTGCGCAAGTGGGAGGCGGCCGGGCTGGTCCGGCCGAGCCGGGACCGGCGGACCGGGTACCGCGTCTACGACGCGCACGACGTACGGGACGTGCTGCTGATCCATCAGTTGCGGCGGGGCGGCCACCTGTTGGCGCAGGTCGCCCCGCTGATCGCGCAGGTCCGTGACGCCGGCGGGGTGGCCCCGTTGGAGGCGACGCTGCGGGGCTGGCGCGACCGGTTGTCGGCGCGGGGCCGGGCGATGCTGGTCGGGGCGGCGCAGTTGGACGCCTATCTGCGGGAGCGGGCGGCGGCGCCGGTCAGTCGGTGAACAGGTTGAGCAGGTCGCCGATGCTGCGGTCGGCTTCGGCGGGGTGGCGGAAGTGCCCGGCGCGGTTGACCGTGTACTGGTTGCGCCGGCCGACCCGTTCGCGGCGCAGGTAGCCGGCGGCGACCAGGTCGGCGACGATGGCCTGCGCGGCGCGTTCGGTGATGCCGATGGTGGCGGCGACGTCACGCAGCCGGGTGGTGGGGTCGCGGGCGATGGCGAGTAGGACGTGGGCGTGGTTGGTCAGGAACGTCCAGCTCCGTTGGCGTGCCGGCGGCGGCGCGTCGGTGCCTGACACGGTGCGGTCCTCCTGCGGTGGCGGCGTCCACATACGTACGACGAGACGTGAAAACCGCATCGTAAGTCCCGGGGATGGGCCGCCGCCACCGGTCGGCGAGCCGATCGCCCCTTGACAGGCGAACTGTGCTTCGTGAATAGTTGACCGTAGTTCGAGGGGGAGTACCCGGCGTTCGACGCGCTGTCGTCAGTACGGGTCCGGCGGATCCGGGCCCCGGTGGCGCGGTCACCGCCCACCGGCGGTGTCCCGGGGAGACTGTCGACCAGTGGCGCCGGCCCGCGGCAGCGGGTCCGGCCGACCGAAAGGTCCTGCGTTGGCTGTCTCCTGGTGGGTGTGGGCCGCTGTCATGGTCGGGGTCGCCGCGATGCTCGCGGTCGATCTGTACCTGCACCGCGACAACCATGTCATCGAGTTCCGCGAGGCCCTGACCTGGTCGGGGATCTGGATCGCCGCAGGTCTGCTGTTCGGGGTGCTGCTGTGGGCGTGGCAGGGCGGCGACGTCGCCGGCACGTACTATGCCGGCTACCTGATCGAGAAGGCACTGTCGGTCGACAACGTCTTCGTCTTCGCGTTGATCTTCACGTACTTCGCGGTGCCGGCCGCCTACCAGCACAAGGTGCTGTTCTGGGGGGTCATCGGTGCGTTGGTGTTCCGTCTGGTGTTCATCTTCGTCGGCGCCGAACTGCTCGAGACGTTCTTCTGGACGGCGTACGTGTTCGGCGCGTTCCTCATCTACACCGGTTACACGATGGCGTTCCGCCACAGCGAGCAGACCCCGCCGGACCGCAACCCCGTCGTCCGCCTCGTCCGCCGGCTCGTCCCGACCGACCCGGCCTACCACGGTGACCGGTTCTTCGCCCGCGTGAACGGTCGGCGCGTCGCCACGCTGCTGTTCGTGGTTCTCGTCGCCGTCGAGGCCACCGACCTCATCTTCGCCATCGACTCGGTGGCGGCGATCCTGGCCATCACCACCGACACGTTCATCGTCTGGACCGCCAACGCCTTCGCCATCCTCGGCCTGCGCAGCCTCTATTTCTGCCTCGCCGGGCTGCTGCGCCGCTTCGTGTACCTGCACTACGGGCTGGCCCTCCTGCTGGCCTTCGCCGGAGTGAAGCTGATCCTGTCCGAGACGCCGGTCGGCAAGCTGCCGATCCCGGTGACCCTGGGCGTCATCGTCGTCACCATCACCGTGTCGATCGTGTGGAGCCTGCGCAGCACGCGCGGTGCCGGCCGGTCGCCGGCACCGGTCGACGAGCGGCCCGGCCGGGTCGGCTGACCCGACCGACGCCCGCAAGCATAACCCCAATAGGGTTACAGGTGGGGTTATGCTTGCGGGCGTCCTGGTTGCTCCGACACGGAGAAGAGGCGACCACACCATGCCCAAAATCAACGTCTACCTGCCCGACGATCTCGCCGACGCGGTCCGCGACACCGGGATCCCGGTGTCGGCGGTCTGCCAGCAGGCACTCGAACAGGCCGTCCGGCGGGTCACCGCAGTCCGGGCGATCCCCCTGGCCGAGCTCGACGCCGAGCAGTTGGCGGCGCGGCTGCCGCACCTGACCGGCCGGCTGCGCGACGTCCTGCTGCGGGCCCGGGACCAGGCCCGGGCCGGCGGCGCCGCCGAGGTCGGGACCGGACATCTGCTGGCGGCACTGCTCGACGAGGGCGACAACCTGGGCGTACGGGTGCTGCGCACGCTCGACGTGTCGCCGGCCGCACTGGCGGCCCGGTCGACGACGGACAGCGCGCCCGGGGACGCGGCGGCGACGCTGGACGCGACCGGCGCGCCGACGCGGTGGTCGGTCACCGGGGCGGGCGCGCTGGAACTGGCCGTCACCGAGGCGACCGCGCTCGGGCACAACTACGTCGGCTGCGAGCATCTGCTGCTCGGACTGGTCGCCGAACCGGACGGTGCCGCCGGACGGGTGCTGCGGGAGTCCGGTGCCGACCTGCGGGCGACCCGCCGGGCGGTCGCGGCGGCCCTGGTCGGGTACGCGCATCTGCGTGCCCAGACCGCCGGTGCCTCGCCCGCCTCCGGCGGCGCGGGCGCGGGAGCCGCGCCGGTCGGGGCGGAGGCCGTCGCGGCCCTGGTCCGCCGCGAGTTGGCGCCGGTCCTCGCCCGGCTGGAGCGGTTGGAGCAGCGGGCCGGAGCGTCAACCGAGTAGGGCGTCGGCCCAGCGACGCTGGTGGGCCCGGATGTAGGCGGCGTCGTCGCGCCAGACGGTGCCGTGGCCCTCGTGCCACAGTCGGGTCCACGGTGCGGCGCCGACGGCGGCCTGGGCGGCGAGGAACTCGTACATCGACCGGGCGCGGCGGGTCAGCAGCGGCACGAGCGCCCGGCGTTGCCGCTCGTCGAGCCCGTAGCCGTCGGCGAGGACGCGTAGCCGCCGGCCGGGGTCGGCCGGCTGCCACGCCGGGTCGGCGGTGAGTGGCACGACGCTCTTGGCCGCGTACGCCAGGTCCCACAGCCGGGTGCCCGGCGCGGCGGTGTCCCAGTCGATGAACGCCCACCGGTCGCCGACGACCAGGTTCCACGGGGCCGGGTCGTGGTGGACGACCAGGTCGGTGCCGTCGGGTGGGATGAGCCGTCGCCACCGGGCGTGCGGCGGCGGGGTGAAGCTGGCCGCCGCGTCGTGCAGGTCACGCAGGAGTCGACCGACCCGGCGTACCGCGGCGTCGGGCCCGAGCAGGTCGAACCGGTCCGGCCAGGGAACCGTTCCCGGTACGTAGGTCAGCACCTCGCGCCCGGCGTCGTCGATGCCCAGCGGGCGGGGCGCGCCGTCGAAGCTGACGTCGTGCAGGTGGGTGAGGTAGGCGTGCACGGCCGGGGTCCACTCGCCGGCGGGGCGGCGCACGGTGTCCCCGACGCGGACCACGGCGGCGGCGACGTTTCCGCCGGTCAACGGCTGCTCGGTGGCGTCGTCGTCGCCGAAGGCCGTCGAGGCGGCCGGGTCGTCGCGGTCGGTGGGCACGCGGGGATCCTGCCGTCGCGGGTGGCGTGGTGTCGACCGGTTTGTCACGTACGCGGAACAAGTTGACGACGGCAGAGTTGCGCGCTATAGCTATAAGTAAGTTGAGTCTGAGGGGCTCAACATCAGGAGTTGAGAAGTACGAGAGGCAAGGGAGCTCGCACCCGTGAGGAGGTCCGACGATGTTGATGCGCACCGACCCGTTCCGTGAGATCGACCGGATCGCCGAGCAGTTCTTCGGCACCAGCGCGCGTCCGGCCGTGATGCACATGGACGCCTACCGCGACGGCGACTGGTTCTACGCCGCGTTCGACCTGCCCGGGGTCGACCCGGACAGCATCGAGTGCACCGTGGAGCGCAACGTGCTCACCGTCCGCGCCGAGCGCAAGCGTCCCACTGGAGACAAGGTCGAACTGGTCGCCGCCGAACGCCCGATGGGCACCTTCACCCGTCAGCTGTTCCTCGGCGACACTCTCGACACCGACAAGTTGGAGGCCGGCTACGAGGCCGGTGTGCTGACCCTGCGGATCCCGGTCGCCGAGCGGGCCAAGCCGCGTCGGGTCTCGATCAGCGTCGGCGACACCGGCCGCCGGCAGCTCGTCAACTGAAACATCCCGTCGGCGTCTCCCTGCCGCCGGGCAGGGGGACGCCGACGGGGGGACACGGCGGGAAACGGGTCGCGGCGGTGCGACCGAGGCGGCATCCTGAACCGGCAGCACCGTATCCCGACCACCGCGAGGAGCCGGCCCGGCCATGATCGATCCCCGGTTGACCGGCCACGTGGCCATCGTGACCGGCGCCAACCAGGGCATCGGCGCGGCGATCGCCGTCGCGCTGGCCACCCAGGGAGCGGCGGTGCTCGCCACGTACCTGCGGATGGACCCGGCCACCTACGCCGACGACCCGTCGTTTCCCGCCCAGTACGGCCGGGCCCGCGCCCAGAGCGCCCGCAGCGTCGTCGACCGGATCGTCGCCGCCGGCGGCAAGGCCGTCGCCGTCGAGGCGGACCTGGCCGACCCGGCCACCCCGGCCCGGTTGTTCGACGAGGCCGCTGCCTCGTTCGGCCCGGTCGACATCCTGGTCAACAACGCCAGTGGCTGGCTCAGTGACACCTTCCGCCCGGACAGCCGGGACCGGTTCGGCCGGCCGTTGACCCACGTCGACGCCGGCACCTTCGACCGGCAGTTCGCCGTCGACGCCCGCGCCCCGGCGCTGCTGATCGCCGAGTTCGCCCGCCGGCACCTGGCCCGCAAGGCCACCTGGGGGCGGATCGTCGGGCTGACCTCCGGCGGCCCGCACGGTTTCCCCGAGGAGGTCTCCTACGGGGCGGCCAAGGCGGCGCAGGAGAACTACACGATGTCGGCGGCCGCCGAACTCGCGGCGTACGGGGTGACGGCCAACGTGGTGGCGCCGCCGGTCACCGACACCGGCTGGGTGACCCCGGAGGTCGAGCAGCAGGTCACCGGCGCCAGCCCGGTGAGCCGCATCGCGCGGCCGGAGGACGTCGCCGAGGTCGTGGTGCTGCTCGCCGCGCACCAGGCCCGCTACGTCACCGGCCAGATCATCCGGATGTCCTGAGCGGCGACGCCGCGGCGCGTCCAGCGCCGCCGCCGACACCGAGGGACCGCCGGGCTCGCGGGAAATGATCATCATCTACGGCGTGCCGGCACCGCCGACACCGTACGGTTTTGGCATCCTGCTGCGATGCGCCGCGCAGCCGTCCCCGGTCTCGTCCCCCGGCCGACCGACCGGGCCCTGCCCGCCGCCACGGCACCGGCCGACTTCACCGATGCGTGGCTGCGCAACCGCCGGTTGTCGGCGCACACCCGGGAGGCGTACCGCCGCGACGTCGCCGGCTGGCTGACCTGGTGCGCTGGCGCGGACCTCGACCCGCTGCAAGCGTCGTTTCTCGACGTCAACGCCTACGCGCGGACGTTGGAGGCGACGATCGACCCGCGCAGCGGCCGGCTGCTGACCCCGGCGACGGTGGCCCGCAAACTGTCGGCGCTGTCCAGTTGGTACGCGTTCCTGGTGCGGCTGCGGGCGGTGCCGGCCAACCCGGTCACCGACGCCGACCGGCCCCGCGTCAACCGGGACCATTCGGCGACGATCGGGCTCACCCCCGACCAGGTCGACGCGTTGTTCGTGGCGGCCCGCGCCGACCCGCGCCCCAGCGGCCGGCGCAACCTCGCGGTGCTGGCCCTGCTGGCCGACCTCGGGCTGCGCGTCGGTGAACTGGTGTCGCTGGACGTGTCCGACCTGGGTCACGAACGCGGACACCGCAGTGTGCGGTTCGTCGGCAAGGGCGGCCGGTCCAGGCGACGGGCGCTCGCCCCGGACACCGCGCGAATTCTCGACGCCTATCTCGACGAGCGGGCCGGGGCGGCCGCGACGACGGTCGACGCGCTCACCGGCCCGCTGCTGGTCACCGCCACCGGGGCCCGGCTGGACCGGCACGCGGTGTTCCGGCTGGTGCGCCGGCTGGCCAGGGCCGCCGGGCTGCCGGCGTGGGACCGGTTGTCGCCGCACTCGCTGCGGCACGCGTTCGCCACCACCGCCCGTGCCGAGGGCGTGCCGTTGGAGGACGTGCAGGACGCGATGGGGCACGCCGATCCCCGGACCACCCGGCGCTACGACCGGGACCGGCACAACCTGGACCGGGATCCGGCGTACCGGATCGCGGCCGCCCGGTCGGCGCGGGCCGCGACCACCGGCTGACGACCCCACCGGCGGACCTGACCGGCGGGGTCGGCCGCGCGGTCAGCCGGCGGTGGGCCGCTGGTCGTCGTGGGCCCGCAGCGAACCGGCGTGGGCGCGGGCGGTCGGGTCGCGGCGGACCTTGATCAGGCTGGCGACGACGGTGATGGTCAGGATCACCAGGATCAGGCCCAGCGACACCGGCGTCTCCACCTCGGGCACCCGGTCGTCGAGGGTGTGCCCCCAGTGCAGGATCAGCTTGACGCCGATCAGCGCGAGGATCAGCGCCAGCCCGGTCGACAGGTAGACCAGCCGGTCCAGCAGCCCCTTCACCAGGAAGAACAATGCCCGCAGCCCGATCAGGGCGAACGCGTTGGCGACGAAGACGATGTACGGCTCCTGGGTGATGCCGAACACGGCCGGGATCGAGTCGAGAGCGAACAGCAGGTCGGTGCTGCCGATCGCGATCAGCACGATGAACAGCGGGGTGACGACCCGTCGGCCGTCGAGGCGGGTGACCAGCCGTCCGTCGACGTAGTCCGGGGCCACCGGCAGGACCCGGCGGGTGGCGCGGACGAGGACGTTGTCGTCGACCTGCGGGTCCTCGTTGCGGTGGCGGAACAACTGGACCGCGGTGAAGATCAGCAGCAGGCCGAAGACGAGGAACATGAAGGAGAACAGGTTCAGCAGGGTCGCGCCGGCGGCGATGAAGATCGCCCGCATGATCAGCGCCGCGATGATGCCGAACGTGAGAACCTTGTGCTGGTGTTCCTCCGGTACGGCGAAGGTGCTGATGATGATGACGAAGACGAACAGGTTGTCGACCGACAGGCTCTTCTCCACCAGGTAGCCGGCGAAGTACTCGGTGCCGTAGCCGCTGCCGGCCCAGGCCATGAAGATCAACCCGAAGACGATGGCCACGGCGACGTAGAACACCGACCAGGCGACGGCCTCACCGAAGCCGACGGCGTGCGGGCGCCACGCCGCGACCGCCAGGTCGAGCGCGAGCAACGCGACGATGACGACGATCGTGACGATCCAGACCGTCGGGCTGATCTCCAACGAACCCATGACAGTGATCGTGCACCGCCGGACGCCGCCGCGCGCGCCGACACACACTATTCGCGGCCCGGGTAGTCGCGGGACGACCGTCGGTCAGATCCGACTGAGCAGTTCCAGGTGCCGGTGGGCGTCGACGGCGATGTCGTCGCCGGCCAACCAGCGGCGCGCCCACAGCCGGGCCGCGACGCGGGCCGCGACGCCCTCGCCCTCGCCGCCGATGTCGGTGGGGGCGGCCTGCTCGACGAGCAGCGCGGCGGCCAGGGCGTGCGCCGCACGCAGTGCCATCGGTCGGGCACCGGCCAGGGCCGCCGACCCGTCGACTGCAGCGGTGACCCCGGTCAGGTCGTCACGCAGCCGCGCGGCTGCGGCGGCGAGCGTACCGGCCAGGTCGGCGGCGAACCCGGCCGCCAGGTCGACGGCCTGGTCGATCCGGGCCAGC
>NZ_JBMHMA010000002.1:0-20520 GCF_049179175.1 Solwaraspora sp. WMMA2101
AGTGTGTCGGTGGGTGCGGGCGGGTCGTCGCCGACCGGGCCGGGCTGGTCCCCTGCCGACGGTTCACCGCGCAGTGCCAGGCACCACAGGCGGGCGGCGAGGAAACGGGTCTGCCAGCTGTAGGCCAGGTCGGCGGCGCAGGCGGCCGCGGCGGCGGTGGCGGCGTGCGCGGCCTCGGCGAGCCGGCCGTCGCCGGTGAGGGTCTCGACCAGCTGCCAGGCGCTCCACCGGGCGGTCAGCAGGTCGCCGTCGGCGGCCGCCGCGGCGGCGGTGCCGGCGAGCCGGTGTTCCCAGCCGGGGGTGCGGTCGGCGGCGGCGACGGCGGCCAGCGCCGCGCGCAGGCCGACGTGGGTCGGCGTGGCGCCGTGGCGGGCGGTGACGGCGGCGGCACGGCGGGCCGCCGCCGTCGGGTCGACGGCGAGGTCGGCCAGCAGCAGCACCCGGTCGGCGGTCGCGGCGGGCGGCGACGTGGCGGCCGGGTGGTCGGTGACGCGGGCGGCCAGGGCGGCGGCGGTGGCGCGGGCGGCGGCGAGCTCCCCGGCCTGCAGCAGCGCTTCGGCGCGCAGGGCGGCGACCTCGTCGCTGACGTCGGAGTCGGCGGCGTCGAGCAGGGTCAGGGCGTGGCGGGGCCGGCCGGTGGTCAGGGCGGCCCGGGCCGCGTCGAGCCGCACGGTGGCGGTGGCGGCGGGCTGGTCGCAGGCGAACAGCAGCGCCTCGGCGCGGGCGCCGCCGGTGGTGGCGTCGGCGGCAGCGGTCACGGCCCGCTGGTAGGCGGCGTCGGTGTCGCCGGCGGCGGCGAGGTGCCGGGCGGCTTCCAGAGGGTCGGTGACCAGGTCGGCGAGGCGTCGGTGCAGGGCTCGGCGGCTGGCGGCGTCGAGCAGGCCGGCGGCCACGTCGGCCTGGTACGGCGACACCGGGGTGATCAGGCCGGTGGCGGCGGTGACCAGGCCGGCGTCGGTGAGTTCGGCGACGCCGTCGCCGAGAGCGGCGGCGGGTGCCGGCCGGCCGAGCAGGCCGAGGGCGGCCAGGGCGGTGCGGGCCGGCCGGGTGAGGTCGGCCAGGGCGGCGGCGACGGCGTAGGCGACCTGGTCGAGGTCGGTGGTGTCGGGTGGCGGCGGCGAGGTGCGGGCGGTGCGGTGGCGGGCCAGGGCGGTGGCGGCCAGCGGGTTGCCGCCGGCGCGTCGGGCCAGGTCGGTGACGGTCGCCGGGTCCAGGCCGGGGGCGGTACGGCGGATCAGGTCGGCGGTGGCCGTCGGGTCCAGCGCCGGGAGCGCCAGCCACAGGGCGTCGCCGTCGCGCAGCGGGTCGATGGCGGCGGCGGGCAGCGGGTGCGGGGTGCGCAGGGCGACGACGACCCGGCAGTGGCGGGCCACGGCGGGCAGGGCGGCGACGGTGACCGGGTCGGCCCACTGCAGGTCGTCGAGGACGAGCAGGCCGTGGCGTACCCGGGAGCGGACCGCCTCGGCGAGCAGCGCCACGTCGTGGGTGGGTAGCCGGACCCGCAGGGCGTGGCTGAGGGGGAACGCGGGGACGTGGCGCAGGGCGGTGAGAGCGCCGCCGGGGTGGACCGGGCCGGGCGACGCCGTGGCGACGCGGCGCAGCGTGGTGGTGCGGCCGCTGCCGGGCACGCCGGTGATGACGACGAGGCCGGGGCGGGTGAGCCGGGCGGCGGCGGCCGCCGCCACGTCGGTGGCGTGAGCGCCGTCGGCTGGTTGCCGCACCCGTCCTCCCCCGCTTTTCCGGCTCGTGGCCCTCCCCGGGCGAAGGTGGCACGAACATGGGATCCTGCGCCGGAGAGGATATTCGTACTGTGGATGTCGGTGGTGGGCGCACCACCGCGTGCCGTGCTGTCGGGAGGACGACCAGCGAGATGAGCGGGTACCACCGTTGGGCGTGGCGTCATTGTCGCCGACCCTGTGGGGCGGTGACCAATCCGTGGGTGCGGGGCCGTTGAGCAGCCGGGTCGCGGCGTTGTGTGACGAGGTGGGTCCCCGGGTGGGTGCGCCGACCGGTGGTGAGGTGGCGCGGGTCCGGCGGCGGTTGGACGAGCCGCTGCGGGTGGCGATCGCCGGGCGGCTCAAGGCGGGCAAGTCGACGCTGGTCAACGCGTTGATCGGGCGGCGGGTGGCGCCGACGGAGGTTGGTGAGTGCACCCGGGTGGTCACCCAGTTCCGGTACGGCACCGCCGACCGGGTGGACGTGGTGCGCCGCGACGGCGTACGGGTCAGTCTGCCGTTGGATCCGACGGGGATGATCCCGCAGCGGCTGGGGGTGCCGACGGCGCGGATCGCGTTCGTCGACGTCACCTTGACCAGTGACCATCTGCGGGAGTTGACGGTGATCGACACGCCGGGGCTGTCGTCGGCCAGCACCGGGGTCAGTGACGCGGCGCGCCGGTACCTGTTCGCCGGTGCCGGCGCGGACTCCCCAGACGCAGGTGAGGCGACGGCGCCGTTCGACGCCGGGATCGACGACGACTCCGTCGGGGCGGTCTCCGGCGCCGAGGCGATCGTGTACGTGTTCACCCAGTCGGTGCGTGACGACGACGTACGGGCGTTGGAGGCGTTCCGGGCGGTGTCGGCGCGGTTGTCGAGCAGCCCGATCAACTCGGTCGGGTTGTTCAACAAGGTCGACAAGTTGGTGGCCGGTGGTGCCGATCCGTGGCCGGTGGCGGCGCCGCTGGCCGCCGACCAGACGCGGGTGCTGCGTCGGATCGTGTCGGACGTGGTGCCGGCGGTCGGGTTGCTGGCGGAGACGACCGAGGCGGGCCGGTTGACGGCGGCCGACTGTGAGGCGTTGCGGACGTTGGCGCAGGTGCCGGCGGCGCAGTGGACGGTGCTGACCGCGTCGGTGGACCTGTTCGTGTCCCGGGACTGCCCGGTGCCGCGGGCGCAGCGGGAACGGCTGCTGGCGCTGCTGGACCTGTACGGGATCGGGTTCGCGGTGGCGCAGCTGCGGGCGGCGCCGCAGTTGGCGTCCGGGGACCTGGTGCGGGCGTTGTACGCGGCGTCGGGGTTTCCGCGGCTGCGGCACACCGTGGACGAGGCGTTCCGGTGGCGCACCGACGCGATCAAGGCCGGGTGGGCGTTGTCGACGCTGGAGAAGGTGGCCAGCCACACGGCGCATCCCGGTGACCGGGAGACGCTGCGCGACGCGATCGAGCGGCTGCTGCACCAGCCGGAGTACCACCGGCTGCGGCTGCTGGAGGTGGCGCAGCAGGTGACCACGGGCAGTGTGGAGCTGCCGGAGGCGATGGAGCAGGAGTTGACCCGGTTGGCGTTGTCGGCGGATCCGCGCTGGGTGCTGGAACTGCCGGCGGCGTCGGTGGAGCAGTTGGCGGCGGCGGCGGTGGAGGCGGCCACCCGGTGGCGGGTGTTCGCCGTCGCCGGGGCGTCACCGGCGCAGTCACGGGTGGCGTTGGTGGCCCACCGGGGGTTCCATCTGCTGTCGCAGCAGGTACGGGCGGTGCGCCGGTGAGCGGCGGGGCCGGGTCGGCGGCGTTGGGCACGTTGCTGACCGGGGCGGTCGACACGTGCCTGGGGTTCGTGCGTGGCCTGGACCCGGACGCGGCGGCGGAGATCGACGCCCAGCGGCGCCGGGAGGTGACCCGGCCGTCGGTGGTGGTCGTCGGGGAAACGAAACGTGGCAAGAGTTCCCTGGTGAACGCGTTGATCGGGGTGACCGGGTTGTCGCCGGTGGACGCGGCGGTGGCGACGTCGGCGTACCTGGAGTTCGACCACGGGCCGGTGACGGCGGCGCGGGCGTTCGTGCCGGGTGAGGCCGAGGCGGTGGACGTGCCGGTGGACCGGCTGCGGGACTGGGCCACGGTGTCGGGGGTGCTGCCGCAGGGGGCGCGTCCGCCGAGGCGGATCGCGGTGACCTGCCCGGCGCCGCTGCTGCGGTACGTGTCGCTGGTGGACACCCCGGGCGCGGGTGGGCTGGACCCGGCGCACACCGAGATCGCGTTGGACGCGGTGTCGCGGGCGGCGGCGCTGCTGTTCGTGGTGGACGCCTCGACCCCGTTCACCCGGCCCGAGCTGGATTTCCTGATCGAGGCGAGCAAGCGGGTCAACGTGGTGGTGTTCGCGTTGACGAAGACCGACGCTTACCCGGGTTGGCGCACGATCCTGGCCGACAACCGGGCCCAGCTGCAGGCGCACGCGCCCCGGTTCGCGGCCGCCGCGTGGTTCCCGGTGTCGGCGCGGCTGGCCGAGTTGGCGTTGACCCTGCCGGCGGCCGACGCCGGTGAACTGGTCGACGCCTCCCAGGTGGCGCCGCTGCAGCATGCGCTGATCGAGCTCGCCGGCAACGGTCACCTGTTGGCGCAGGCGAACGTGCTGCGGACGATCCGCAGCGAGCTGGTGCGGCTGGACCTGACGGTCGGGCAGCAGGTCGCCGCGTGTGACCCGGACCCGGGTGAGGTGCAGCGGGCGAAGCAGGAACGGGCCGGGTTGGCGGCCCGGAAACGGACCGAGTCGCGGCAGTGGTCGTTGGCGTTGAACACCGAGACGCAGCGGGCCCGGGTGGAGGCCACCGGTCGGCTGCGGACGGCGGTCGGTGGGCTGCAGGAGCAGTTCCTGGCCCGGATCGACGCGGCCCGGGGTGAGGCGTTGAAGCAGTTGCCGGCCGAGCTGGACCGGGCGTTGCACGCGGTGTCACTGCGGTTCTCCCACGAGTTGCAGGCCCGGTTCCGGACGGTCGCCGAACGGACCCTGGCGCAGGTGTTCCCGCCGGCCGAGTTGCAGTTCGTGGTGGGTCGGATCAACGCCACGTTGCGGCACACGTTGGCGAGCCGGCCGCGACGTGACGGCGGCGGCGCCGACAACGTGATGGTCGCGTTGTCGGCCGGTGGGATGGCGTTCATGGCCGGGCGGGGCGTCGCGGCGGGCGCGTCGGCGTTGGGCGCCGGCGCGGTGGTCGGCGGTGGGCTGCTGGTGCCGGTCGCCGGTCTCGGGCTGGGGTTGGCCGCCGGGGCGTTCATCCTGTACCGGCGGCGGGTCGCCACCGACCGGCAGCAGGCCCGGATGTGGCTGCGGGAGGTGCTCGGTGAGGCGCGGGCGGCGTTGACCGACGAGTTGGCGCAGCGGTTCACCGACCTGCAGTACGCGTTGACGGTGGCGTTGGACGACGCGATCGAGCGGCGGCTGGCCGAGTTGGACGCGCACATCGCCGAGATCGACGCGGCGGCGGCGCGGGACAAGGCGCAGCGGACGCGGCGGCGGTCGGCGTTGCAGGCCCGGCGGGACACGATCCGGGCCCGGGTGAAGCAGGTCGACGAGGTGCTGGCCCGGGCCCGGGTGTTGGCGCCGACGGCCCCGGCGGCGGAGGCGGTGGCACGGTGAACAGCGACTTCGGCGACTGGCCCGGTGACGACTTCCCGGGTGACGACGCCGACACCGCCGACCTGGGTGGTGGTGGCGACGGGTTGCCGCAGGAAGGGTTCGGCCCCGCCGACGCGGTGTCGGGGTTCGGCCCCGCCGACGACGTGCCGCTCGGCGACGACAGCGACGATGTCGACGACGGTCGTGGCGGTGACGGCGGCGGGGCTGCGGGTGCGTTGAGTTACGGCGGCGACCTGTCCGGGCCGGACCCCGACGACGCCGACACGATGCCGGCGGAGGCGGGTTTCGGCGCCGCGCCGGCGGCCGAGTCCGGGTTCGGCCCGGCCGACCCGCCGCCCGGTGCCGACCCGGACGCCCCGGCCGGTGTCGACGAGTGGTCGGCGGCGGCGTTCCCGCCGCCGCTGGACCCGTCCGGGGTGCCGACCCCGGTCGACGGCTGGCCGTGGGCGGATCCCGATCTGATCGGCGGCGGGTCCGTCGGCGACGCCACAGGTCCGGGCGGTGAACCGGTCGGCCCGGCAGACGTGGCCGGCTACGCCGGCCGCACCGACGACGACGGCGGTACGCGGCAGTGGGCGACGCTGATCGCCTCCGACGATCCGGCGACCAGCACGCTGGCCCGGTTCTGGTCCGACGGCTGACCTCGGGCGGCTGTCCGACGCGATCCGCGCGGCGGCGATCCCGTGACCTGCGGTGCCGGTTTCAGCCGGCCGACGCCGCCGGTGGACGCGGCACGGCGCAGGCGGCGGTGCCGCCTGGCAGCCGGTGCCGGTTCGCGGCGACCCAGCGGTACACCGGCCAGGCCAGGGCGGTCACCGGACGCAGACCGAGAACGGCGCCGGCGGCCCGCCACAGCGGGTTGCTGGTACGCAGCAGCGCGGCGATCGCCACCGGCCCGGCACCGGCCGCGCCGGTGGTGCCGGCGGGCACCCACTGCACGGCCGTCGTGCCCTGCTCCCGGGTGAGCCCGAGCGCCGGCAGGTCGGCCCACTGCCACGGTACGAGGGTCGCCTTGTGTGGCACCCGCCGTTCGATGAACCGTACGCACATAGTGCAGAACGCGCAGTCGCCGTCGTAGACGAACGTGCCTTCGGGTTCTCCGGTGCCGGTCACGTGGTGATTGTCCCGCGTCGGCGGCGGCCGGTGCCACCGGTTGTGTCGGATCACCCACCACCGGCGGCGGGGCGACGCCGCAGCCGGCCGCGCCGAATCCCCGCGACGGGCCCACGCGATCTCGCGGTCAGTGCCCCGCGCCGCACCGCGCTACGGGGACGTGCGTAGTCTGGTCCGGACTCGAGTCGGGACCGCTGCGTTCGGGGGCACAGTGCGGAGCCAGCTGGCGCGTCGGGGCACCATCAGTCGACGCGACGTCGCGGTGATCGCGGTGTGGGCGTTCGTGATCGCCGCCGCCGCAGGCCAGGTGGCGGGCGCGTTTCTCCGACCACCAGGCGAGCGTCTCACCGACCTCAACGTCTACTGGGGCGCCGTTCGCCTCATGTTGCGCGGCGGAGACCTGTACGGGTTCTCCGGCCATGACGGAGCTCCGTTCACGTATCCGCCGTTTGCGGGACTGCTGTTCGTCAGCATCGCCGTCTTCCCGGAAGTCATCATCCAGGTCCTGTGGACGGCAGTCACGCTGATCGCTGTCGTCTTCGCGGGATGTCTGCTTCGTGATGCGGTCGTCGGCCGCACGGGCACGCTGCCCGCCCTACCCGTCGTCTGCCTCCTGCTATTTCTGTCCGCACCGGTTTCCAGTAACATCCGCTTCGGTCAGATCAGCTTCTTCCTGGGCGTACTGGTTCTGATTGACTGCCTGGACACCGTCCCGGCCCGCTACCGGGGAGTCGCGACCGGGGTCGCCAAGGCCATCAAGCTCACACCCGCTATTTTCATCGCCTACTGGTGCGTCTCCGGCCAATGGCGGAAGGCGATCACCGCAAGTGCAGCGTTTCTGGCATCGACTGCCTTGGCGTGGCTGATTCTGCCCGCCGAGTCGATTCGTTTCTGGTTCACCGAGATCTGGAGTGTCGACCGGATTGGGAACATCGTCACCACCGGAAATCAGTCGCTCAACGCGGTGCTGCTGAGATTCGACGTAGCCGACGACGCCCGTACCCTGGCGGTCGGCGGGCTCGGCCTCCTGGTAGTCGGCATCGCCTTCTATTGTGCGGTACGCGCATCCCGACGTGGATGGAACCTGGCGGCTGCGGTCATTGTCGGCGCGGCGGGTCTCGTTGTTTCCCCGGTGTCGTGGACGCACCACCAGATCTGGTTGGTCTTCGCGGCGCTGTGCGTCGTGTCCGCTCACCGGAGATACAACATCGCGTGGTCGGTGTCGGTGGCCTTCCTGATGATTGCCCCGGTCACCTCGGTCGGTGGCGATCTGCTCGGCGACGCCGTCGCCGGCAACCTCCGTTTCGGGCTGGCTGTCGCTGTGGCCTGTTTCGTTCCGCTGCAGGATGCGCGACGCCCCACAGGCACCGGGGAGCGGACCGCACCGCGGCAGCCGGGCGCGGTCACCGCCGCGCTGGACCGGACCGCACCGTGACCTCCCGGTCCTGGACCCTGCCCTGCTCAGACCAGCAGCAGCGCCACGAGGACCACGCCGGCGACGCCGACCAGGGCGGCCAGGACGGTCACCAGGACGGGGCCGTGTTCGTCGTACCAGGGACGGGCCGGTGCCGCCGACGCAGCCGGCACCGGGTATGACGCTGGCAGCGGCGACTGGTACGGCACCGGCGCGACGGCAGGTGACCTCGGCGCCGGCGGTGGCGCGGGTGAGCCGGTGGGCGCGGTCCGGGCGGCGCCGCCGGTGCGCAGTACGCCGTCGGCGACGACGGTCTCCGGTTGCTCCAACGTGGTCGGCGCCACCCCCAGTTGGGTGTGGATCAGCCGCGCTGCCAGCGGAATCCGGCTGGAACCGCCGACGAGGAACACGCCGACCAGGTCGGCGGGGGTCAGGCCGGCGGCGGCGACGGTGCGCGCCAGGCAGTCCACGGTCCGGGAAAGGTGGCCGTGGATCAGTGACTCCAGCTCGTCGCGGGTGAGGTGGGCGGCGACGTCCAGCGCCGGCAGGTGCACGTCGGCGCTGGCGGTGCGCGACAGGGTGTCCCTGACGCAGCTCGCCCGGTTCGCGGATCGGCCGTGAGCCAGGGCCTGCCGCTGGCCGCTGGGCGGTCCGCCGGCCGGGTCACAGGCCGCCGGCGACCCGGATCACCGTCCCCGTGGTGTAGGACGCCTCGTCGCCCAGCAGCCAGGCGACGGCACCGGCGATCTCCTGCGGCTGCCCGGCCCGGCGCAGCGGCACCATCGGCGCGACCCGGTCCGGTCGGTTCGGCTCACCGGACAGGGTGTGGATGTCGGTGTGCACGGTGCCGGGAGCGACGCCGTTGACCCGGATGCCCCGGGGGCCGAGCTCCTTGGCCAGACCGACGGTGAGGGCGTCGGTGGCGGCCTTGACGGCGGCGTAGTGGACGTACTCGCCGGGGCTGCCGAGGGTGGCGGCGGCGGACGAGACGTTGACGATGGCGCCGCCGGCGCCCATCCGGCGGGCGGCCTGCTGGGCGCAGAGGACGTACCCGATGAGGTTGACGTCCACGACCCGGCGCAGGTCGTCGACGGTGAGGTCGACGAAGGGTCCGATCCGGCTGGTGACGCCGGCGTTGTTGACCAGGCCGGTGAGCGCGCCGAGGTCGGCGGCGGCGTCGAACAGCGCGGCGACCCCCGCCGGATCGGTGGTGTCGACGGCGACCGTGACCGCCCGGCGGCCCGCCGCCTGCACGTCGTCGCGGACCGCGTGGGCGGCGGCGGCGTCGCGCCGGTAGCCGATGACGAGGTCGTGTCCGGCGGCGGCGAGGCGGCGTACGGTGGCCGCGCCGATCCCCCGGCTGCCGCCGGTGACCACGGTGACCGGTGCCATGGTGTCCCCTCTCCCCTGCGGTGTGTCGTCGGCGGTGACGTTACCGCCGACGTCGCGGGGCAATAGGACAGGTATGGCGGGTAGGCGTGCGGTGGTGCTGGGCAGCGGCGGGGTGACCGGGGTGGCCTGGCAGATCGGGGTGTTGGCCGGGTTGGCGCGGGCCGGGGTGGAGTTGGGCGTGGCGGATCTGGTGGTCGGTACCTCGGCGGGCGCGGTGGTGGGTGCGCAGCTGCGCTCGGGGGCGGATCTGGATCAGCTGTACGCGGGGCAGCTGGTGGCCGGTGAGCCGTCGACGGACCGGATGGGTCCGGGTGCGGTGTCGTGTCTGCTGTGGGCGGCGGTG
Organism: Solwaraspora sp. WMMA2101; assembly: GCF_049179175.1. Lineage (NCBI taxonomy): Bacteria > Bacillati > Actinomycetota > Actinomycetes > Micromonosporales > Micromonosporaceae > Solwaraspora > Solwaraspora sp. WMMA2101. The sequence goes on from NZ_JBMHMA010000002.1 coordinate 9,605, forward strand.
TGCAGCGGGGACGGGCGGCGGGCGCGGGCGCGGATCGGCCGGTACGCGGCGGCCTTCGCGGCGGGGTCGGCGGTGTCGCGGCGGCCGGTGTTCGAGGAGGCGTTGCCGGTGTGGTCGTGGCCGGAGCGGCCGTTGTGGGTGACGGCGGTGGACGCCGAGACGGGTGAGCTGGTGGTGTTCGACGGGTCACGGCCGGGGGTGGACCTGGTCGACGCGGTGTCGGCGAGTTGCGCGGTGCCGGGGGTGTGGCCGCCGGTGGTGGTCGGTGGGCGGCGGTTGATCGACGGTGGGATGCGGTCGGCGGCGAACGCGGATCTGGCGGCGGGGTACGCGTCGGTGGTGGTGTTGGCGCCGATCACGTGGGGGTTGGGCTGGTTGGCGCCGGTGGCGCGGCAGGTGGCGGGGTTGTCGGGGCAGGTGGTGGTGGTGTCGCCGGACCGGGCGGCGAGGCGGGTGATCGGGCGGCGGTTGCTGGATCCGGCGCGGCGGCCGGGTGCGGCGCGGGCGGGGTGGCGGCAGGGGTCGGCGGCGGCCGGCCAGGTGGGTCGGGTGTGGTCGGGTGGTGCCGCGTCGGGGTGAGCGGGGGTGGTGGGGTGCGGTCGGCGGTGTCGGCGGCGGCTGGTAGGAAGGCAGCACTCAAACAGGTGTACGGACGGAAAGGGTGCTGATGGTTGCCGCGGGCGCTGGTGCGGGTGGGTTGTCGGACGAGGAGTTGGGGGTGATCCGGGAGGCGGTGGCTGCTGGGCGTAAGCCGAAGGTGATGTTCACCGAGTCGGCGGGGCAGATCGCCGGGCAGGTGGGTCAGGTGGTGGGCCTGGCGGATCCGGCGGTGTCCGACGAGTGGGTGGTGGTGCGGTTCGGTCGTGACGAGTTGCCGTTCTCCCCCGGTGATCTGGTGGTGGCGCCGCGGGGTGCGGGTGCGCGGCGGCCGGCGGCGGAGCCGGTGGTCGACCCGGTGCCGGTGGTGCCGGAGCCGGAGTTCAAGTTGGGTGAGCCGCCGGTGGTGGTGCCGGCGCGGCGGGAGCAGGTGGAGGAGTCGACGGTGGACGAGGGTGCGCAGCGCCCGGCGCGTCGGGCGGCGAAGGCGGTGAAGCCGAAGGCGCCGGCCGGGTTGACGGTGACGTTGGCGTATGCCGACGGTGAGTGGACGGTGGCGGCGGCGCAGGGCGCGAAGGCGTTGGCGAAGCCGTACGTGATCCGGCCGGCGGAGGCGTTGAAGATGGTGGCGTTGGTGGATGTGCCGGGGGTGCATGAGGCGGTGGAGCAGATCCTGGCGTCGGAGCGGGCCGAGGCGCAGCGGCAGGCGGAGAAGTTGCGGGCGGAGTTGGCGGAGGTGGAGGCGCGGTTGGCGGAGTTGCCGGAGGTGGGTTGACGTCGGGCCTGTGGGTGGTGCCCCCGGTGGTTGGTCGCGCCGGGGGCACCGTCGTGTGCGGGTCGGTGGCTGGTGGAGTCAGTGGCTGGGTTGGTCGGTGACGTGGACGCGGTGGCGGAACACCCAGTAGGTCCAGCCCTGGTAGAGCAGGACGACGGGGGTGAGTGCGGCGGCGACCCAGGTCATGATCGTCAGGGTGTAGGTGGTGGAGGCGGCGTTGGTGGTGGTCAGGGTGCCGGCGGGGTCGCCGGTGGAGGGTAGGACGGTCGGGAACAGGGCGGTGAACAGGGCGGCGACGGCGAGGCCGATGGCGGTGGCGGTGCCGGTGAAGGCCCAGCCTTCGCGGCGTACCTGGTTGGCGGCCAGGCCGGCGACGAGGGCGAGGGCGGCGGTGACGGCGAGGACGACGGCGGTGGGGTTGGCGCGGATGGTGAGGGTCCAGGTGAGGAATCCGACGGCGAGCGCGGCAGCGGTCAGGCCGGTCCAGGTGGCGACGCGGCGGGCGCGGTGGCGCAGGTCGCCGGTGGTCTTGAGGGCGAGGAAGACGGCGCCGTGGGTGACGAACAGGGCGGTGGTGGTGGCGCCGCCGAGCAGGGCGTAGGGGTTGAGCAGGGTGAGCAGGGTGCCGGTGTATTCGTGGTCGGCGTCCAGGGGTACGCCGCGCACGATGTTGGCGAAGGCGACGCCCCAGAGTGCGGCGGGTAGCAGTGAGCCGATGAAGATGGCGTTGTCCCAGCGGCGGCGCCAGTGGGGTTCGTCTCGTTTGTCGCGGTATTCGAAGGCGACGCCGCGCAGGATGAGGGCGATGAGGATGAGCAGTAGCGGTAGGTAGAAGCCGGAGAACAGGGTGGCGTACCACTCGGGGAAGGCGGCGAACATGGCGCCGCCGGCGGTGATGAGCCAGACCTCGTTGCCGTCCCAGACGGGGCCGATGGTGGTGATGGCGGCGCGTCGTTCGGGTTCGGTGCGGCCGATGAGGCGGGCGAGGATGCCGACGCCGAAGTCGAAGCCTTCGAGGATGAAGTATCCGGTGAAGAGTACGGCGATGAGCCCAAACCAGACGGTGGTGAGTTCCACGAGGGGTCTCCGGGGTGGTCAGTGGGTGGCGGCGAGGGGCCGGTCGAGGGTGGTGTCGTCGTCGGTGTCGTCCGGTGGGGGTGGGTCGGTGAGGTCGGGCAGTCCGTTTCGGGCGTAGCGGATGAGGAGCTTGACCTCGATGACGGCGAGGGTGGCGTAGATGAGGGTGAAGGCGGTGAAAGAGGTGAGGACTTCGGTGAGGGAGACGCTGCGGCTGACGCCGTCGCGGGTGAGCATTTCGCCGAAGACGATCCAGGGTTGGCGGCCCATTTCGGTGAAGATCCAGCCGAAGGTGTTGGCCAGTAGTGGTAGGACGGGCAGGGTGAGGCCGGCGCGCAGCAGCCAGCGTCCGGTGGGGGTGCGGCCGCGGCGGGTGGTCCACAGGGCCCAGAGGGCGATGGCGGCGGTGGCGAGGCCGAATCCGATCATGAAGCGGAAGCTCCAGTAGGTGACGGGGATGATCGGGGTGTAGTTGCCGGGGCCGTACTGGGCGGCGTACTGGGCCTGCAGGTCGTTGATGCCCTGGACCTGGCCGGTGGGGTCGCCGGTGGACAGCCAGGACAGCAGGTACGGGATCTTGAGGGCCCAGATTTCGCGGCTGCCGTCGAGGGTGCCGACGGTGACGACGGAGAAGGAGGCGGGGCTTTCGGTGGTGTAGAGGCCTTCGGCGGCGGCCATCTTCATGGGCTGGACCTGGGTCATGATCTTGCCTTGGATGTCGCCGGTGATGATGACGGCAGCGGTGGCGGCCAGGGTGGTCCAGGCGCCGATCTTGGTGGCGGTGCGGAAGGCGGGGGTGTCGGGGCCGTCGGGGTGGCGGATGAGGTGCCAGAGGGCGACGGCCAGGACGAGGGCGCCGGCGACCATGAAGCAGCCGGCGAGGGTGTGCGGGAAGGTGATGAGGGTGACCTTGTTGGTGAGTACGGCGATGAAGTCGGTGAGTTCGGCGCGGCCGGTGTCCGGGTTGATGCGGTAGCCGACGGGGTTCTGCATCCAGGAGTTGGCGGCGAGGATGAACCAGGCGCTGATGATGCTGCCGAACGAGGCGAGCCAGATGGTGGCCAGGTGCAGGGCTTTGGGGAGCCGGTTCCAGCCGAAGATCCACAGTCCGAGGAAGGTGGATTCGAGGAAGAAGGCGAGCAGGGCTTCGATGGCCAGGGGTACGCCGAAGATGTCGCCGACGAACCGGGAGTAGTCGCTCCAGTTCATGCCGAACTGGAATTCCTGGACGATGCCGGTGACGATGCCCATGGCGAAGTTGATGAGGAACAGTTTTCCGTAGAACTTGGTGAGTTTGAGGTAGCGGTCGTCGCCGGTGCGGTGCCAGGCGGTCTGCAGGATGGCGACGAGCAGGCTGAGGCCGATGGTGAGTGGGACGAACAGGAAGTGGTAGACGGTGGTGACACCGAACTGCCAGCGGGCTATGTCGAGCGCGTCCACGGCTCCCCCATCTAGTTACTACAAGGCGTAGTACATACTACGGCCTGTCGTGGAACGGGCCAGGGGCGGTGGTCCCGACGGGAGAGGGCCGTCGGTCCCGACCCTCGCGGGACGGTCGGCACGGGGCGCCCGTGGCGGGCCGGACTGTGCGACGATCGACCGCTGATGGACACCCCCACTCCCCCTGCCCCGACGCCCTGGCGGCCGCCGCCGCTGTGGCGGCTGCTGCAGGTCGCCGCCCGGATCGTCGTCGGGCTGCTCGCCCGGCTGCGGGTCACCGGCGACGTACCGGACGCGCTGCGGCACGGACCGCTGATCCTGGCCGCCAACCACATCAGCCCGTTCGACCCGGTCGCGCTCGCCGCCGCCTGCCGCGTGCGGCGGGTCGCCCCCCGGGTGCTCGCCACCGGCGGGCTGTTCCGGGCCCCGGTGGTCGGCCCGGTGATGCGCCGCGCCGGGCACATCCGGGTCGACCGGCGCACCGACACCGTCGCCCAGGCGCTCGACGCCGCCGTGGCGGCCGTCGCTGGCGGCGCGGTGGTCCTGGTCTACCCGGAAGGGCGCATCGGTCTCGACCCGTGGATGTGGCCCGAACGCGGCCGCACGGGTACCGCGCGGCTCGCGCTGGCCAGCGGCGCGGTGGTGGTGCCGGTGGCCCAGTGGGGGGCCCACGAGGTGCTGCCGTGGGCGGCACCCCGCGGCCTGGGCCGCGCGGTGCTACGGGCGGTGCTGCGCCGCCCGGTGGTCCGGGTCCACTTCGGCGCCCCGGTGGACCTGTCCGGGGTCGACCCGGCGCGGCCGGGCGCCGCGCAACGCGCGACCCAACGGATCATCGACGCCCTCACCGACGAGTTGGCGGCGTTGCGCCCGGACGAGCCGCAGGCACCCCGGCACGTCGACGTGACCCGACCGGTCGACGTGAGTCGGCGACACCGCCGGGGCCGGGTCGACGCGGCGGACGACGCCCCGGCCGCCGGCCAGGCACCGGACGGCGGCTGACGGCGCCGTACCCGGTGCCGGTTCAGCGGGAGCGTTGCCGCAGGTAGGCCAGGACGGCCTCGCGGGTGGTGCGGACCCCGAACGCCGCGCGGGCCTGCGCGATGCGGCGGTTCGCGGTCCGCAACGACAGGAACTCGGCGGCGGCGGCCGCGGCGATCGTCTCGCCGTTGGCGAGCCGGTCGAGCAGGGCCCGCTGCTCCGGCACCAGGACGGAGTCGACCGGTGACGCCGGCGGGCCGACGTCACCGTGGCGCAGCACCGGGCCGAGCCGGCCGAGGTCGTCGACCAGGGCCCGACCGACGTCGCCGCCCGGGTCGACCACCGCGACGACGGCGGCACCCCGGGCGGCGGCCAGCGCCACCAGGGCCACGGTGTCGGCGTCGGTGACCCGGCCGTGCAGGGCCAGTCGGGCGGCGGTCAGGTCCCAGGCGGCCTCGGTCAACGCGAAGCCTTCCCGGACGGTCCAGCCGTCGCGGGCGAGCCGCCGCAGAACGGCGTTCGCCTCGGTGGAGCTGGACAGGACGTAGCGCGGCGGTGCGCTCATCGGTCGGTCTCCATGGCCAGGGCGGCTGCTTCGGTGCGGGTGCGGGCACCGAGTTTACGCATCCCGGCCCGGACGTGGGTTTCCACGGTTTCGGTGGAGATGCCGAGTTGGCCGGCGATGCGGCGGGTCGGCTCGCCCTGGGCGACCAGCCGCAGCACGTCACGTTCCCGGCCGGTGAGCAGCTCACCGTCGCGGGTGCCCCGGTCGTCGCGGCGTACCGCGTGCCGGCGCAGCGCACGTCGGCAGCGGCCCAGCAGTACGACCAGGCCGGCGCGCGCGGCGATGCGTTCCGCGGCGAGCAGGGCGGGCACCGCGCGGTGCGGGTCGGCTTCGTGCAGGCCCTGGGCGAGCAGGCAGCGGACCTGTTCGCGAACGCTGACGTCGGGCCAGGTGGCGGCGGCGGCGCCGAACCGGCGCGGGTCGGCCGTCGACCAGGCGGCCAGCGTCGCCGCTACCGGTGCCGGCAGCGTCGGTGGTGTCCCGGCGGCCGGCGGCGGTGTCACCGTGGGGGTGTCGTGGGCGGCCCAGTGGGCGGTGATCCGCCGCAGTCCGTCGACCAGCGGTGACGCGCTCGGCGCAGCGGCGGCACCGGTGGTCGGGTCGGTGCCGGCAGGCGCGGCGGCTCTGTCGGGTTGACCGTCGAGCCAGGCCGCTTCCCGGGCGACCCAGTCCAGCAGGCCCGGCGGCGGCGCGGTCGCGGTGGTGGCGGCGGCGAGCCGGGCCCGGGCGGCCGCGAGCAGTCCGCCGTCGGCTTCGAGCAGGCCCGCCGTGGCGGTGGCGTAGCGGTGGGCGGTGGCGGGCAGGGTGCGGTCGGTGAGGTCGGCGGCGGCGCGCAGCAGCGCGTCGGTGGCGGTGGGCAGTGTGTCGGTGGGTGCGGGCGGGTCGTCGCCGACCGGGCCGGGCTGGTCCCCTGCCGACGGTTCACCGCGCAGTGCCAGGCACCACAGGCGGGCGGCGAGGAAACGGGTCTGCCAGCTGTAGGCCAGGTCGGCGGCGCAGGCGGCCGCGGCGGCGGTGGCGGCGTGCGCGGCCTCGGCGAGCCGGCCGTCGCCGGTGAGGGTCTCGACCAGCTGCCAGGCGCTCCACCGGGCGGTCAGCAGGTCGCCGTCGGCGGCCGCCGCGGCGGCGGTGCCGGCGAGCCGGTGTTCCCAGCCGGGGGTGCGGTCGGCGGCGGCGACGGCGGCCAGCGCCGCGCGCAGGCCGACGTGGGTCGGCGTGGCGCCGTGGCGGGCGGTGACGGCGGCGGCACGGCGGGCCGCCGCCGTCGGGTCGACGGCGAGGTCGGCCAGCAGCAGCACCCGGTCGGCGGTCGCGGCGGGCGGCGACGTGGCGGCCGGGTGGTCGGTGACGCGGGCGGCCAGGGCGGCGGCGGTGGCGCGGGCGGCGGCGAGCTCCCCGGCCTGCAGCAGCGCTTCGGCGCGCAGGGCGGCGACCTCGTCGCTGACGTCGGAGTCGGCGGCGTCGAGCAGGGTCAGGGCGTGGCGGGGCCGGCCGGTGGTCAGGGCGGCCCGGGCCGCGTCGAGCCGCACGGTGGCGGTGGCGGCGGGCTGGTCGCAGGCGAACAGCAGCGCCTCGGCGCGGGCGCCGCCGGTGGTGGCGTCGGCGGCAGCGGTCACGGCCCGCTGGTAGGCGGCGTCGGTGTCGCCGGCGGCGGCGAGGTGCCGGGCGGCTTCCAGAGGGTCGGTGACCAGGTCGGCGAGGCGTCGGTGCAGGGCTCGGCGGCTGGCGGCGTCGAGCAGGCCGGCGGCCACGTCGGCCTGGTACGGCGACACCGGGGTGATCAGGCCGGTGGCGGCGGTGACCAGGCCGGCGTCGGTGAGTTCGGCGACGCCGTCGCCGAGAGCGGCGGCGGGTGCCGGCCGGCCGAGCAGGCCGAGGGCGGCCAGGGCGGTGCGGGCCGGCCGGGTGAGGTCGGCCAGGGCGGCGGCGACGGCGTAGGCGACCTGGTCGAGGTCGGTGGTGTCGGGTGGCGGCGGCGAGGTGCGGGCGGTGCGGTGGCGGGCCAGGGCGGTGGCGGCCAGCGGGTTGCCGCCGGCGCGTCGGGCCAGGTCGGTGACGGTCGCCGGGTCCAGGCCGGGGGCGGTACGGCGGATCAGGTCGGCGGTGGCCGTCGGGTCCAGCGCCGGGAGCGCCAGCCACAGGGCGTCGCCGTCGCGCAGCGGGTCGATGGCGGCGGCGGGCAGCGGGTGCGGGGTGCGCAGGGCGACGACGACCCGGCAGTGGCGGGCCACGGCGGGCAGGGCGGCGACGGTGACCGGGTCGGCCCACTGCAGGTCGTCGAGGACGAGCAGGCCGTGGCGTACCCGGGAGCGGACCGCCTCGGCGAGCAGCGCCACGTCGTGGGTGGGTAGCCGGACCCGCAGGGCGTGGCTGAGGGGGAACGCGGGGACGTGGCGCAGGGCGGTGAGAGCGCCGCCGGGGTGGACCGGGCCGGGCGACGCCGTGGCGACGCGGCGCAGCGTGGTGGTGCGGCCGCTGCCGGGCACGCCGGTGATGACGACGAGGCCGGGGCGGGTGAGCCGGGCGGCGGCGGCCGCCGCCACGTCGGTGGCGTGAGCGCCGTCGGCTGGTTGCCGCACCCGTCCTCCCCCGCTTTTCCGGCTCGTGGCCCTCCCCGGGCGAAGGTGGCACGAACATGGGATCCTGCGCCGGAGAGGATATTCGTACTGTGGATGTCGGTGGTGGGCGCACCACCGCGTGCCGTGCTGTCGGGAGGACGACCAGCGAGATGAGCGGGTACCACCGTTGGGCGTGGCGTCATTGTCGCCGACCCTGTGGGGCGGTGACCAATCCGTGGGTGCGGGGCCGTTGAGCAGCCGGGTCGCGGCGTTGTGTGACGAGGTGGGTCCCCGGGTGGGTGCGCCGACCGGTGGTGAGGTGGCGCGGGTCCGGCGGCGGTTGGACGAGCCGCTGCGGGTGGCGATCGCCGGGCGGCTCAAGGCGGGCAAGTCGACGCTGGTCAACGCGTTGATCGGGCGGCGGGTGGCGCCGACGGAGGTTGGTGAGTGCACCCGGGTGGTCACCCAGTTCCGGTACGGCACCGCCGACCGGGTGGACGTGGTGCGCCGCGACGGCGTACGGGTCAGTCTGCCGTTGGATCCGACGGGGATGATCCCGCAGCGGCTGGGGGTGCCGACGGCGCGGATCGCGTTCGTCGACGTCACCTTGACCAGTGACCATCTGCGGGAGTTGACGGTGATCGACACGCCGGGGCTGTCGTCGGCCAGCACCGGGGTCAGTGACGCGGCGCGCCGGTACCTGTTCGCCGGTGCCGGCGCGGACTCCCCAGACGCAGGTGAGGCGACGGCGCCGTTCGACGCCGGGATCGACGACGACTCCGTCGGGGCGGTCTCCGGCGCCGAGGCGATCGTGTACGTGTTCACCCAGTCGGTGCGTGACGACGACGTACGGGCGTTGGAGGCGTTCCGGGCGGTGTCGGCGCGGTTGTCGAGCAGCCCGATCAACTCGGTCGGGTTGTTCAACAAGGTCGACAAGTTGGTGGCCGGTGGTGCCGATCCGTGGCCGGTGGCGGCGCCGCTGGCCGCCGACCAGACGCGGGTGCTGCGTCGGATCGTGTCGGACGTGGTGCCGGCGGTCGGGTTGCTGGCGGAGACGACCGAGGCGGGCCGGTTGACGGCGGCCGACTGTGAGGCGTTGCGGACGTTGGCGCAGGTGCCGGCGGCGCAGTGGACGGTGCTGACCGCGTCGGTGGACCTGTTCGTGTCCCGGGACTGCCCGGTGCCGCGGGCGCAGCGGGAACGGCTGCTGGCGCTGCTGGACCTGTACGGGATCGGGTTCGCGGTGGCGCAGCTGCGGGCGGCGCCGCAGTTGGCGTCCGGGGACCTGGTGCGGGCGTTGTACGCGGCGTCGGGGTTTCCGCGGCTGCGGCACACCGTGGACGAGGCGTTCCGGTGGCGCACCGACGCGATCAAGGCCGGGTGGGCGTTGTCGACGCTGGAGAAGGTGGCCAGCCACACGGCGCATCCCGGTGACCGGGAGACGCTGCGCGACGCGATCGAGCGGCTGCTGCACCAGCCGGAGTACCACCGGCTGCGGCTGCTGGAGGTGGCGCAGCAGGTGACCACGGGCAGTGTGGAGCTGCCGGAGGCGATGGAGCAGGAGTTGACCCGGTTGGCGTTGTCGGCGGATCCGCGCTGGGTGCTGGAACTGCCGGCGGCGTCGGTGGAGCAGTTGGCGGCGGCGGCGGTGGAGGCGGCCACCCGGTGGCGGGTGTTCGCCGTCGCCGGGGCGTCACCGGCGCAGTCACGGGTGGCGTTGGTGGCCCACCGGGGGTTCCATCTGCTGTCGCAGCAGGTACGGGCGGTGCGCCGGTGAGCGGCGGGGCCGGGTCGGCGGCGTTGGGCACGTTGCTGACCGGGGCGGTCGACACGTGCCTGGGGTTCGTGCGTGGCCTGGACCCGGACGCGGCGGCGGAGATCGACGCCCAGCGGCGCCGGGAGGTGACCCGGCCGTCGGTGGTGGTCGTCGGGGAAACGAAACGTGGCAAGAGTTCCCTGGTGAACGCGTTGATCGGGGTGACCGGGTTGTCGCCGGTGGACGCGGCGGTGGCGACGTCGGCGTACCTGGAGTTCGACCACGGGCCGGTGACGGCGGCGCGGGCGTTCGTGCCGGGTGAGGCCGAGGCGGTGGACGTGCCGGTGGACCGGCTGCGGGACTGGGCCACGGTGTCGGGGGTGCTGCCGCAGGGGGCGCGTCCGCCGAGGCGGATCGCGGTGACCTGCCCGGCGCCGCTGCTGCGGTACGTGTCGCTGGTGGACACCCCGGGCGCGGGTGGGCTGGACCCGGCGCACACCGAGATCGCGTTGGACGCGGTGTCGCGGGCGGCGGCGCTGCTGTTCGTGGTGGACGCCTCGACCCCGTTCACCCGGCCCGAGCTGGATTTCCTGATCGAGGCGAGCAAGCGGGTCAACGTGGTGGTGTTCGCGTTGACGAAGACCGACGCTTACCCGGGTTGGCGCACGATCCTGGCCGACAACCGGGCCCAGCTGCAGGCGCACGCGCCCCGGTTCGCGGCCGCCGCGTGGTTCCCGGTGTCGGCGCGGCTGGCCGAGTTGGCGTTGACCCTGCCGGCGGCCGACGCCGGTGAACTGGTCGACGCCTCCCAGGTGGCGCCGCTGCAGCATGCGCTGATCGAGCTCGCCGGCAACGGTCACCTGTTGGCGCAGGCGAACGTGCTGCGGACGATCCGCAGCGAGCTGGTGCGGCTGGACCTGACGGTCGGGCAGCAGGTCGCCGCGTGTGACCCGGACCCGGGTGAGGTGCAGCGGGCGAAGCAGGAACGGGCCGGGTTGGCGGCCCGGAAACGGACCGAGTCGCGGCAGTGGTCGTTGGCGTTGAACACCGAGACGCAGCGGGCCCGGGTGGAGGCCACCGGTCGGCTGCGGACGGCGGTCGGTGGGCTGCAGGAGCAGTTCCTGGCCCGGATCGACGCGGCCCGGGGTGAGGCGTTGAAGCAGTTGCCGG
>NZ_JBMHMA010000003.1:0-16685 GCF_049179175.1 Solwaraspora sp. WMMA2101
GCCGACGACAGCCCCGGCGTGTCGATCACCGTCAACTCCCGCAGATGGTCACTGGTCAAGGTGACGTCGACGAACGCGATCCGCGCCGTCGGCACCCCCAGCCGCTGCGGGATCATCCCCGTCGGATCCAACGGCAGACTGACCCGTACGCCGTCGCGGCGCACCACGTCCACCCGGTCGGCGGTGCCGTACCGGAACTGGGTGACCACCCGGGTGCACTCACCAACCTCCGTCGGCGCCACCCGCCGCCCGATCAACGCGTTGACCAGCGTCGACTTGCCCGCCTTGAGCCGCCCGGCGATCGCCACCCGCAGCGGCTCGTCCAACCGCCGCCGGACCCGCGCCACCTCACCACCGGTCGGCGCACCCACCCGGGGACCCACCTCGTCACACAACGCCGCGACCCGGCTGCTCAACGGCCCCGCACCCACGGATTGGTCACCGCCCCACAGGGTCGGCGACAATGACGCCACGCCCAACGGTGGTACCCGCTCATCTCGCTGGTCGTCCTCCCGACAGCACGGCACGCGGTGGTGCGCCCACCACCGACATCCACAGTACGAATATCCTCTCCGGCGCAGGATCCCATGTTCGTGCCACCTTCGCCCGGGGAGGGCCACGAGCCGGAAAAGCGGGGGAGGACGGGTGCGGCAACCAGCCGACGGCGCTCACGCCACCGACGTGGCGGCGGCCGCCGCCGCCCGGCTCACCCGCCCCGGCCTCGTCGTCATCACCGGCGTGCCCGGCAGCGGCCGCACCACCACGCTGCGCCGCGTCGCCACGGCGTCGCCCGGCCCGGTCCACCCCGGCGGCGCTCTCACCGCCCTGCGCCACGTCCCCGCGTTCCCCCTCAGCCACGCCCTGCGGGTCCGGCTACCCACCCACGACGTGGCGCTGCTCGCCGAGGCGGTCCGCTCCCGGGTACGCCACGGCCTGCTCGTCCTCGACGACCTGCAGTGGGCCGACCCGGTCACCGTCGCCGCCCTGCCCGCCGTGGCCCGCCACTGCCGGGTCGTCGTCGCCCTGCGCACCCCGCACCCGCTGCCCGCCGCCGCCATCGACCCGCTGCGCGACGGCGACGCCCTGTGGCTGGCGCTCCCGGCGCTGGACCCGACGGCCACCGCCGACCTGATCCGCCGTACCGCCCCCGGCCTGGACCCGGCGACCGTCACCGACCTGGCCCGACGCGCCGGCGGCAACCCGCTGGCCGCCACCGCCCTGGCCCGCCACCGCACCGCCCGCACCTCGCCGCCGCCACCCGACACCACCGACCTCGACCAGGTCGCCTACGCCGTCGCCGCCGCCCTGGCCGACCTCACCCGGCCGGCCCGCACCGCCCTGGCCGCCCTCGGCCTGCTCGGCCGGCCGGCACCCGCCGCCGCTCTCGGCGACGGCGTCGCCGAACTCACCGACGCCGGCCTGGTCACCGCCGCCACCGGCCTGATCACCCCGGTGTCGCCGTACCAGGCCGACGTGGCCGCCGGCCTGCTCGACGCCGCCAGCCGCCGAGCCCTGCACCGACGCCTCGCCGACCTGGTCACCGACCCTCTGGAAGCCGCCCGGCACCTCGCCGCCGCCGGCGACACCGACGCCGCCTACCAGCGGGCCGTGACCGCTGCCGCCGACGCCACCACCGGCGGCGCCCGCGCCGAGGCGCTGCTGTTCGCCTGCGACCAGCCCGCCGCCACCGCCACCGTGCGGCTCGACGCGGCCCGGGCCGCCCTGACCACCGGCCGGCCCCGCCACGCCCTGACCCTGCTCGACGCCGCCGACTCCGACGTCAGCGACGAGGTCGCCGCCCTGCGCGCCGAAGCGCTGCTGCAGGCCGGGGAGCTCGCCGCCGCCCGCGCCACCGCCGCCGCCCTGGCCGCCCGCGTCACCGACCACCCGGCCGCCACGTCGCCGCCCGCCGCGACCGCCGACCGGGTGCTGCTGCTGGCCGACCTCGCCGTCGACCCGACGGCGGCGGCCCGCCGTGCCGCCGCCGTCACCGCCCGCCACGGCGCCACGCCGACCCACGTCGGCCTGCGCGCGGCGCTGGCCGCCGTCGCCGCCGCCGACCGCACCCCCGGCTGGGAACACCGGCTCGCCGGCACCGCCGCCGCGGCGGCCGCCGACGGCGACCTGCTGACCGCCCGGTGGAGCGCCTGGCAGCTGGTCGAGACCCTCACCGGCGACGGCCGGCTCGCCGAGGCCGCGCACGCCGCCACCGCCGCCGCGGCCGCCTGCGCCGCCGACCTGGCCTACAGCTGGCAGACCCGTTTCCTCGCCGCCCGCCTGTGGTGCCTGGCACTGCGCGGTGAACCGTCGGCAGGGGACCAGCCCGGCCCGGTCGGCGACGACCCGCCCGCACCCACCGACACACTGCCCACCGCCACCGACGCGCTGCTGCGCGCCGCCGCCGACCTCACCGACCGCACCCTGCCCGCCACCGCCCACCGCTACGCCACCGCCACGGCGGGCCTGCTCGAAGCCGACGGCGGACTGCTCGCGGCCGCCCGGGCCCGGCTCGCCGCCGCCACCACCGCGACCGCGCCGCCGCCGGGCCTGCTGGACTGGGTCGCCCGGGAAGCGGCCTGGCTCGACGGTCAACCCGACAGAGCCGCCGCGCCTGCCGGCACCGACCCGACCACCGGTGCCGCCGCTGCGCCGAGCGCGTCACCGCTGGTCGACGGACTGCGGCGGATCACCGCCCACTGGGCCGCCCACGACACCCCCACGGTGACACCGCCGCCGGCCGCCGGGACACCACCGACGCTGCCGGCACCGGTAGCGGCGACGCTGGCCGCCTGGTCGACGGCCGACCCGCGCCGGTTCGGCGCCGCCGCCGCCACCTGGCCCGACGTCAGCGTTCGCGAACAGGTCCGCTGCCTGCTCGCCCAGGGCCTGCACGAAGCCGACCCGCACCGCGCGGTGCCCGCCCTGCTCGCCGCGGAACGCATCGCCGCGCGCGCCGGCCTGGTCGTACTGCTGGGCCGCTGCCGACGTGCGCTGCGCCGGCACGCGGTACGCCGCGACGACCGGGGCACCCGCGACGGTGAGCTGCTCACCGGCCGGGAACGTGACGTGCTGCGGCTGGTCGCCCAGGGCGAGCCGACCCGCCGCATCGCCGGCCAACTCGGCATCTCCACCGAAACCGTGGAAACCCACGTCCGGGCCGGGATGCGTAAACTCGGTGCCCGCACCCGCACCGAAGCAGCCGCCCTGGCCATGGAGACCGACCGATGAGCGCACCGCCGCGCTACGTCCTGTCCAGCTCCACCGAGGCGAACGCCGTTCTGCGGCGGCTCGCCCGCGACGGCTGGACCGTCCGGGAAGGCTTCGCGTTGACCGAGGCCGCCTGGGACCTGACCGCCGCCCGACTGGCCCTGCACGGCCGGGTCACCGACGCCGACACCGTGGCCCTGGTGGCGCTGGCCGCCGCCCGGGGTGCCGCCGTCGTCGCGGTGGTCGACCCGGGCGGCGACGTCGGTCGGGCCCTGGTCGACGACCTCGGCCGGCTCGGCCCGGTGCTGCGCCACGGTGACGTCGGCCCGCCGGCGTCACCGGTCGACTCCGTCCTGGTGCCGGAGCAGCGGGCCCTGCTCGACCGGCTCGCCAACGGCGAGACGATCGCCGCGGCCGCCGCCGCCGAGTTCCTGTCGTTGCGGACCGCGAACCGCCGCATCGCGCAGGCCCGCGCGGCGTTCGGGGTCCGCACCACCCGCGAGGCCGTCCTGGCCTACCTGCGGCAACGCTCCCGCTGAACCGGCACCGGGTACGGCGCCGTCAGCCGCCGTCCGGTGCCTGGCCGGCGGCCGGGGCGTCGTCCGCCGCGTCGACCCGGCCCCGGCGGTGTCGCCGACTCACGTCGACCGGTCGGGTCACGTCGACGTGCCGGGGTGCCTGCGGCTCGTCCGGGCGCAACGCCGCCAACTCGTCGGTGAGGGCGTCGATGATCCGTTGGGTCGCGCGTTGCGCGGCGCCCGGCCGCGCCGGGTCGACCCCGGACAGGTCCACCGGGGCGCCGAAGTGGACCCGGACCACCGGGCGGCGCAGCACCGCCCGTAGCACCGCGCGGCCCAGGCCGCGGGGTGCCGCCCACGGCAGCACCTCGTGGGCCCCCCACTGGGCCACCGGCACCACCACCGCGCCGCTGGCCAGCGCGAGCCGCGCGGTACCCGTGCGGCCGCGTTCGGGCCACATCCACGGGTCGAGACCGATGCGCCCTTCCGGGTAGACCAGGACCACCGCGCCGCCAGCGACGGCCGCCACGGCGGCGTCGAGCGCCTGGGCGACGGTGTCGGTGCGCCGGTCGACCCGGATGTGCCCGGCGCGGCGCATCACCGGGCCGACCACCGGGGCCCGGAACAGCCCGCCGGTGGCGAGCACCCGGGGGGCGACCCGCCGCACGCGGCAGGCGGCGGCGAGCGCGACCGGGTCGAACGGGCTGATGTGGTTGGCGGCCAGGATCAGCGGTCCGTGCCGCAGCGCGTCCGGTACGTCGCCGGTGACCCGCAGCCGGGCGAGCAGCCCGACGACGATCCGGGCGGCGACCTGCAGCAGCCGCCACAGCGGCGGCGGCCGCCAGGGCGTCGGGGCAGGGGGAGTGGGGGTGTCCATCAGCGGTCGATCGTCGCACAGTCCGGCCCGCCACGGGCGCCCCGTGCCGACCGTCCCGCGAGGGTCGGGACCGACGGCCCTCTCCCGTCGGGACCACCGCCCCTGGCCCGTTCCACGACAGGCCGTAGTATGTACTACGCCTTGTAGTAACTAGATGGGGGAGCCGTGGACGCGCTCGACATAGCCCGCTGGCAGTTCGGTGTCACCACCGTCTACCACTTCCTGTTCGTCCCACTCACCATCGGCCTCAGCCTGCTCGTCGCCATCCTGCAGACCGCCTGGCACCGCACCGGCGACGACCGCTACCTCAAACTCACCAAGTTCTACGGAAAACTGTTCCTCATCAACTTCGCCATGGGCATCGTCACCGGCATCGTCCAGGAATTCCAGTTCGGCATGAACTGGAGCGACTACTCCCGGTTCGTCGGCGACATCTTCGGCGTACCCCTGGCCATCGAAGCCCTGCTCGCCTTCTTCCTCGAATCCACCTTCCTCGGACTGTGGATCTTCGGCTGGAACCGGCTCCCCAAAGCCCTGCACCTGGCCACCATCTGGCTCGCCTCGTTCGGCAGCATCATCAGCGCCTGGTTCATCCTCGCCGCCAACTCCTGGATGCAGAACCCCGTCGGCTACCGCATCAACCCGGACACCGGCCGCGCCGAACTCACCGACTTCATCGCCGTACTCACCAACAAGGTCACCCTCATCACCTTCCCGCACACCCTCGCCGGCTGCTTCATGGTCGCCGGCGCCCTCGTCCTGGCCGTCGCCCTCTGGCACCTCATCCGCCACCCCGACGGCCCCGACACCCCCGCCTTCCGCACCGCCACCAAGATCGGCGCCTGGACCACCCTGGCCGCCACCGCTGCCGTCATCATCACCGGCGACATCCAAGGCAAGATCATGACCCAGGTCCAGCCCATGAAGATGGCCGCCGCCGAAGGCCTCTACACCACCGAAAGCCCCGCCTCCTTCTCCGTCGTCACCGTCGGCACCCTCGACGGCAGCCGCGAAATCTGGGCCCTCAAGATCCCGTACCTGCTGTCCTGGCTGTCCACCGGCGACCCCACCGGCCAGGTCCAGGGCATCAACGACCTGCAGGCCCAGTACGCCGCCCAGTACGGCCCCGGCAACTACACCCCGATCATCCCCGTCACCTACTGGAGCTTCCGCTTCATGATCGGATTCGGCCTCGCCACCGCCGCCATCGCCCTCTGGGCCCTGTGGACCACCCGCCGCGGCCGCACCCCCACCGGACGCTGGCTGCTGCGCGCCGGCCTCACCCTGCCCGTCCTACCACTACTGGCCAACACCTTCGGCTGGATCTTCACCGAAATGGGCCGCCAACCCTGGATCGTCTTCGGCGAAATGCTCACCCGCGACGGCGTCAGCCGCAGCGTCTCCCTCACCGAAGTCCTCACCTCTTTCACCGCCTTCACCCTCATCTACGCCACCCTCGCCGTCATCGAGGTCAAGCTCCTCATCCGCTACGCCCGAAACGGACTGCCCGACCTCACCGACCCACCCCCACCGGACGACACCGACGACGACACCACCCTCGACCGGCCCCTCGCCGCCACCCACTGACCACCCCGGAGACCCCTCGTGGAACTCACCACCGTCTGGTTTGGGCTCATCGCCGTACTCTTCACCGGATACTTCATCCTCGAAGGCTTCGACTTCGGCGTCGGCATCCTCGCCCGCCTCATCGGCCGCACCGAACCCGAACGACGCGCCGCCATCACCACCATCGGCCCCGTCTGGGACGGCAACGAGGTCTGGCTCATCACCGCCGGCGGCGCCATGTTCGCCGCCTTCCCCGAGTGGTACGCCACCCTGTTCTCCGGCTTCTACCTACCGCTACTGCTCATCCTCATCGCCCTCATCCTGCGCGGCGTCGCCTTCGAATACCGCGACAAACGAGACGAACCCCACTGGCGCCGCCGCTGGGACAACGCCATCTTCATCGGCTCACTGCTACCCGCCGCACTCTGGGGCGTCGCCTTCGCCAACATCGTGCGCGGCGTACCCCTGGACGCCGACCACGAATACACCGGCACCCTGCTCACCCTGCTCAACCCCTACGCCCTGCTCGGCGGCGCCACCACCACCGCCCTGTTCGTCACCCACGGCGCCGTCTTCCTCGCCCTCAAGACCACCGGCGACCTGCGCCACCGCGCCCGCCGCGTCGCCACCTGGACCGGCCTGACCGCTGCCGCGCTCGCCGTCGGATTCCTCACCTGGACCCTCACCATCCGCGCCAACCCCACCGCCGTCGTCCTCGCCGTCACCGCCGCCCTCGCCCTCGTCGCCGGCCTGGCCGCCAACCAGGTACGCCGCGAAGGCTGGGCCTTCACCGGCACCGCCACCGCCATCGGCCTCGCCGTCGCCGCCCTGTTCACCGCCCTGTTCCCGACCGTCCTACCCTCCACCGGCGACCCCGCCGGCACCCTGACCACCACCAACGCCGCCTCCACCACCTACACCCTGACGATCATGACCTGGGTCGCCGCCGCACTCACCCCCGTCGTCCTGCTCTACCAGGGCTGGACCTACTGGGTGTTCCGCCACCGCGTCCACGTCACCGACCAACCCAGCCACTGACTCCACCAGCCACCGACCCGCACACGACGGTGCCCCCGGCGCGACCAACCACCGGGGGCACCACCCACAGGCCCGACGTCAACCCACCTCCGGCAACTCCGCCAACCGCGCCTCCACCTCCGCCAACTCCGCCCGCAACTTCTCCGCCTGCCGCTGCGCCTCGGCCCGCTCCGACGCCAGGATCTGCTCCACCGCCTCATGCACCCCCGGCACATCCACCAACGCCACCATCTTCAACGCCTCCGCCGGCCGGATCACGTACGGCTTCGCCAACGCCTTCGCGCCCTGCGCCGCCGCCACCGTCCACTCACCGTCGGCATACGCCAACGTCACCGTCAACCCGGCCGGCGCCTTCGGCTTCACCGCCTTCGCCGCCCGACGCGCCGGGCGCTGCGCACCCTCGTCCACCGTCGACTCCTCCACCTGCTCCCGCCGCGCCGGCACCACCACCGGCGGCTCACCCAACTTGAACTCCGGCTCCGGCACCACCGGCACCGGGTCGACCACCGGCTCCGCCGCCGGCCGCCGCGCACCCGCACCCCGCGGCGCCACCACCAGATCACCGGGGGAGAACGGCAACTCGTCACGACCGAACCGCACCACCACCCACTCGTCGGACACCGCCGGATCCGCCAGGCCCACCACCTGACCCACCTGCCCGGCGATCTGCCCCGCCGACTCGGTGAACATCACCTTCGGCTTACGCCCAGCAGCCACCGCCTCGCCGAGCCGATCGGTGCCGTCGATCATCGGAATCCACCAGGCGGGTTCGTTCAGCGCCGGGATCGACTCGACCAGGGTGAAGGCCCGACCGGCGAGGGACCCTTCGACCGGTTGCGGTGGCGGGTCGGTTCGGCCCGGATGCGGTACGGGGCGCAGCGCCTGCTGCTCCTCGTCGACCAGGTAGATCGTGGTCTGCACGCCCAGGCCGGCCATCACCTCGGCGAACTCGGGGGCGAGTTCGTCGGGCTGGAACAGGTGGGAACGGGTCAGCACGTCGCTGAGCGCGTCGAGCCACTGCCGTTCCGGGGTCCGGTCCATGGCCGCCACCTTACGGCCTGGCCGATCCGATAGATTCCCTCCGGTAGGCGTGCGACTCGGGGGATCGGGGGGCTACGTGGTTGTCGCGGGACTGGTCTTCGCCGCCGTGGCGGCACTGATCCACGGCTACATCTTCTACCTCGAGTCGGTGGCGTGGACCGCGCCGCGTACCCGTGCGGTGTTCGGCATCCGCAGCGAGCAGGAGGCCCTCACCACCCGCTCCCTCGCCTTCAACCAGGGCTTCTACAACCTGTTCCTGGCGGTCGCGGTGGTGCTCGGCATCGTCGTGATCGTCGCCGGGGCGACCGCCGTCGGCGCGACCCTGGTCTTCACCGGTGCCGGGTCGATGCTCGCCGCCAGTGCGGTCCTGGTGATCTCCCGGCCGGCGTTGGTGCGCGCCGCGCTCATCCAGGGGTTGGCGCCGCTGCTCGGCATCGTCGCGCTCGCGGTGGGTCTCGCCGCCTGACCGCCCGCCCGCCTGGGTCGGGCCCGGGGCGGTGTCGGGTCGCCGATACGGCCCACGTCGTCGATCCGACACCGCAGCGGTGCGAAATCCGCCGTACCAGTGGATTTTGCCGCCGAATCCGGCGGTGCAGGCTTCCTGCGGCAACGGAAATCGTTGGTGATCGTCGCAGTCGATGTGACACGGTGTGCCTCGCCCGAACCACCGGGCAACCACACCTGATGGAGGAACCACCTCATGAGCACCAGCAGAAGGGCCGTCCTCGGCATGCTCGCCACCGCGGCAGTCGCCGGACCCCTGGTGACGTTGCCGGCCGCGCCGGCACTCGCCGCCGACCTGTACGACTCCAACACCGACCTGTACGCCGACCCGGACCTGGCCGAAGGCGTCGACTACGCCCGCCGGTTCCGCCGGCACGCCCTGCTCGACAACGCCAACGCGGGCACGGTCGCGTTCCCGCGTACGGCGATCATCGCCCCGCACGGCGGCGGCATCGAGGGTGGCACGTCGGAGCTGTGCCTGGCGATCGCCGGCTACCACCCGGCGACCCTGGCGGCGACCCCCGCCGCCGGCCCGGTCCACGACTACTGGATGTTCGAAGGCATCCGCTCGTCGGGCAACGGCGAGCTGCACGTCACCGCCAGCAACTGTGACGACACCCCGGCGTTGTCGGTGGCGGCCGGCGCGCTCAATGTCGTCGCCCTGCACGGCTGCACCCCGGGCACCGCCGGGCTGCCGTCGAACGCCCAGGCCGTGGCCGTCGGTGGGCGCAACGCCGCGTTCCGGGCCGCGCTGATCACCGCCTACACGGCGGCCGGGTTCACCGCCTTCGACGCCACCGGCATCTCGGCGATCGCCGGCACCGCCACGAACAACATCGTCAACCGGACGCTGCTCGGCATGGGCGCCCAGCTGGAGATCACCACCCCGCTGCGGACGGCGATGTTCGGCACCAACACGGTCGCGCAGCGGCGCAACACCACCAACACGGTGTTCTGGAACTTCGTGGCGGCCACCCGTACCGCCATCGCCGCCATCGAGGCGACCCAGCCCATCCCCTGACCCATCCCCTGACCCGTCCCGTAACCGTCCACCCCGCCTGCCCCGGCCATGATCGCGACGATCTTGCGCTTATCGTTGGACAATTCCGACAAATCTTCTCGATAAGCGCAAGATCGTCGCGATCATGGGGTAGGGGAGAGGGTCAGAGCACCCGGGGTGGGGTGTTGCCGGCGGCGATGATCGCTCGCCGGACCGGCACCGCCGCCAGCAGCAGGAACCCGATCACAAAGAAGATCAACAACGACACGAGGCCCACCCGGTACGAGTTCGTCAGCTGGAACACCACCCCGAACGCCAACGGCCCCAACCAACTGGTGCCCTTGTCGCTGATCTCGTAGAACCCGTAGTACTCGCCTTCCTTACCGGCCGGGATCATCTGGCTGAACAACGACCGGCTCAGCGCCTGCGAGCCGCCCAGCACCAGACCGATCGCCGCCCCCAACGCCATGAACTGCGCCGGCGCCTCCGCCGGCAGCCGGAACGCCGCCAGGATCACCGCCGTCCACAGCACCAGACTGGCCAGCACCGTCTTCCACGCGCCGATCCGTTTCGCCACCGCCCCCAACGCCAACGCCCCACCGAACGCCAGGAACTGCACCAGCAGGATCGTCACGATCAGCGTCGACTGCCCCAGCCGCAGCTCCTCGGTGCCGTACTGGCTGGCCAACGCGATCACCGTCTGAATGCCGTCGTTGTAGACCAGGAACGCCAGCAGGAAGAACAACGTCAACGGGTACGCCTTCAGCCCCCGCACCGTACGACCAAGTTGTCTGAACCCGTCGGTGAGCACGTTGCCGCCCGGGTGCGCGTCGGCTGCCGGACGTTCCCGCAGCCAGGCCAGCGGCACCAGGGTGAACACCGCCCACCACACCCCGGCCGACACGATCGACCAGCGGGCCAGGTCCAGGGTGCGCTGCGGATCACCGTCGATGCTGAACGACTGCACCACCACCAGGTTCGCTGCCAGCAGCAGACCACCACCGAGGTACCCCAACGCCCAGCCCCTGCTGGAGATCCCGTCCCGGTCGTCCGGGCCACCCAGCTGCGGCAGGAACGAGTTGTACACCACCACACTCGCGCCGAACGTCACGTTGGCCAGGATGAACAGCCCGCCACCGAGCAGGTACCGGTCACCCGTCACGAAGATCATCGCGATGGTCGCCGCCGCGCCGAGGAACGCCGTCGCCGCCAGCAGCCGCTTCTTGTGCATGGTGCGGTCGGCGATCGCCCCGGTGACCGGCAACGCCAGCACCGTCAACGCCACCGACAACGACACCAGGTACGGGAAGTACGACCCCGGCGCCACCTGGATACCCAGCGGATACACGTACCCGGTGCACTCGACGGCGTCGATCGCGCAGCCGGCCGCCTGCTTCGTGACACTGGTCAGGAACGGACCCAGGAACACGGTGATCACGGTCGTGGAGAACGCCGACATCGCCCAGTCGTAGAAGTACCAGCCGGTGCGTTCCCGGCGGGTGCTCGCCGGTGCGGCGCCGGCCGACGCGGCCGGGGGCGGAACGGACGTAGGCTCGGTGGGGTCGGCCATCGGATCCTTCTACTGGTCAGGTACGGGCGGCACTGTCCACGTCGACCCGCCGGTCCGGCGGCCAGTGGCCACGACGCAGAT
Source organism: Solwaraspora sp. WMMA2101 (assembly GCF_049179175.1). Lineage (NCBI taxonomy): Bacteria > Bacillati > Actinomycetota > Actinomycetes > Micromonosporales > Micromonosporaceae > Solwaraspora > Solwaraspora sp. WMMA2101. Next base: position 11,403 of record NZ_JBMHMA010000003.1, read on the forward strand.
AGACGTCACGCAGCACCTCGACGTGATCGGTCATGATGCCATCCACCCCGAGGTCGAGTAACTCGTTCATCTCGGCAGGTTCGTCGATCGTCCAGACATGCACCTGCAACCCCAGCCGGTGGCAGTACGCCACGAACCGGGCGTCGACCACCGGGACCCGGTTGAACCGCACCGGCACCTGCGCGGCTACCACCGACGGCGGCAGCCGCAGCCGGCCACCGGTGACCGACGCGATCCGCAACCGGGTCACCGCCCGCATCCCCAGCGACGTCGCGACCCGGCCCTGCGTCAACGTCCGCAGCCGGTGCAGCCGCCGGTCCGAGAACGACGCCAGCAGCACCCGGTCGGCGGCACCGCACCGCTGAAGCGTCTCCACCGTCGGCCGTACCCCGCCGTCGGCCTTCACGTCGATGTTGAACCGCACCTGCGGCCAGGCGTCGAGGACGTCGTCGAGACGGGGCACCGCCGCCGACCCGCCGACACGTACCGTCGCCAGGTCCGCCCAGCGCATCTTCGCCACCGCGCCCTTGATCCCGGCCAGCCGGTCCAACGTCGGATCGTGGAACACCACCGCCACGCCGTCGGCGGTGCCGTGCACGTCGGTCTCCACGTACCGGTAACCCAGCTCGACGGCACGGGCGAACGCCTCGGCGGTGTTCTCGTCACCCCGGGCCGCCCCGCCCCGGTGCGCGAACGCGATCGGCGTGGGGGAGTCCAGGTACGCGTAACGGTGCGGCACGCTGGGCAGTATGCCTGCCGCCGGCAACCGGCGGGCGTACGTCAGGTTGCGCCGCGCCGGCAGTAGGGTGCCCCCCATGCGGGCACTGGGCATCGACTTCGGCACCTCGAACACGGTGGCGGTGGTGCGCGGCGGCGACGGACGGACCCGGCCACTGCTGTTCGACGGCACCCCGCTGCTGCCGTCGGCGGTGTACCGGGAACCCGACGGACGACTGGCCGTCGGCCACGACGCGCACCGGCGCGCCCGCGTCGACCCGGCCGGATTCGAACCCCACCCGAAGCGCCGCGTCGACGACGGCACGGTGCTGCTGCGTGACGCCGAGGTCCCGGTGCCGCAGCTGATCGCCGCCGTGCTGCGCCACGTCGCCGTCGAGGCCCGCCGCCAGCTCGGCGGCGTCGACGAGGTCCGGCTGAGCCACCCGGCGAGCTGGGGGCAGCGGCGCCGGGCCGTCCTGGTCCAGGCCGCGTACGCCGCCGGACTGCCGCAACCGACGCTGGTCGCCGAGCCGGTCGCCGCCGCCGCCTACTACACGGCGGTGCTGGGTGCGGCGCTGCCACCCGGTCGAGCGTTGGCCGTCTACGACCTCGGCGGCGGCACCTTCGACGCGGCGGTGGTCCGCCGCGACCCGACCGGATCCGAGGCCGCCGGACGCGACCCCGCCCGGCCCAGGGCCACCGGATCCGACGCCGCCGGGTTCGTGGTCCTCGCCGAGCAGGGCCTGACCGAGGTCGGTGGCCTCGAGTTCGACCAGGCCCTCGTGGAACACCTGGGCCGCGCCTACTCACCGAACCGCACCGTCATGTGGAACGGCCTGGTCGCCCCCGCGGACACGGGATCGCGACGGGCCCGTGCCCTGCTCTACGACGACGTCCGCGCCGCCAAGGAGACCCTGTCGCGCACCGCCAGCGCCGACGTGCACCTGCCGGCGCTGGACGTCGCCGCCCACCTCACCCGCGACGAGCTGGAGTCACTGATCCACGGCCACCTTTCCCGGACCGTGGACTGCCTGGCGCGCACCGTCGCCGCCGCCGGCCTGACCCCCGCCGACCTGGTCGGCGTGTTCCTCGTCGGCGGTTCCAGCCGGATTCCGCTGGCAGCGCGGCTGATCCACACCCAACTGGGGGTGGCGCCGACCACGTTGGAGCAACCGGAGACCGTCGTCGCCGACGGCGTACTGCGCACCGGCGGCGCCGCCCGGACCGCGCCCACCGGCTCACCCGCGCCACCGCCGGCGCCGAGGTCACCTGCCGTCGCGCCGGTGCCGTACCAGTCGCCGCTGCCAGCGTCATACCCGGTGCCGGCTGCGTCGGCGGCACCGGCCCGTCCCTGGTACGACGAACACGGCCCCGTCCTGGTGACCGTCCTGGCCGCCCTGGTCGGCGTCGCCGGCGTGGTCCTCGTGGCGCTGCTGCTGGTCTGAGCAGGGCAGGGTCCAGGACCGGGAGGTCACGGTGCGGTCCGGTCCAGCGCGGCGGTGACCGCGCCCGGCTGCCGCGGTGCGGTCCGCTCCCCGGTGCCTGTGGGGCGTCGCGCATCCTGCAGCGGAACGAAACAGGCCACAGCGACAGCCAGCCCGAAACGGAGGTTGCCGGCGACGGCGTCGCCGAGCAGATCGCCACCGACCGAGGTGACCGGGGCAATCATCAGGAAGGCCACCGACACCGACCACGCGATGTTGTATCTCCGGTGAGCGGACACGACGCACAGCGCCGCGAAGACCAACCAGATCTGGTGGTGCGTCCACGACACCGGGGAAACAACGAGACCCGCCGCGCCGACAATGACCGCAGCCGCCAGGTTCCATCCACGTCGGGATGCGCGTACCGCACAATAGAAGGCGATGCCGACTACCAGGAGGCCGAGCCCGCCGACCGCCAGGGTACGGGCGTCGTCGGCTACGTCGAATCTCAGCAGCACCGCGTTGAGCGACTGATTTCCGGTGGTGACGATGTTCCCAATCCGGTCGACACTCCAGATCTCGGTGAACCAGAAACGAATCGACTCGGCGGGCAGAATCAGCCACGCCAAGGCAGTCGATGCCAGAAACGCTGCACTTGCGGTGATCGCCTTCCGCCATTGGCCGGAGACGCACCAGTAGGCGATGAAAATAGCGGGTGTGAGCTTGATGGCCTTGGCGACCCCGGTCGCGACTCCCCGGTAGCGGGCCGGGACGGTGTCCAGGCAGTCAATCAGAACCAGTACGCCCAGGAAGAAGCTGATCTGACCGAAGCGGATGTTACTGGAAACCGGTGCGGACAGAAATAGCAGGAGGCAGACGACGGGTAGGGCGGGCAGCGTGCCCGTGCGGCCGACGACCGCATCACGAAGCAGACATCCCGCGAAGACGACAGCGATCAGCGTGACTGCCGTCCACAGGACCTGGATGATGACTTCCGGGAAGACGGCGATGCTGACGAACAGCAGTCCCGCAAACGGCGGATACGTGAACGGAGCTCCGTCATGGCCGGAGAACCCGTACAGGTCTCCGCCGCGCAACATGAGGCGAACGGCGCCCCAGTAGACGTTGAGGTCGGTGAGACGCTCGCCTGGTGGTCGGAGAAACGCGCCCGCCACCTGGCCTGCGGCGGCGGCGATCACGAACGCCCACACCGCGATCACCGCGACGTCGCGTCGACTGATGGTGCCCCGACGCGCCAGCTGGCTCCGCACTGTGCCCCCGAACGCAGCGGTCCCGACTCGAGTCCGGACCAGACTACGCACGTCCCCGTAGCGCGGTGCGGCGCGGGGCACTGACCGCGAGATCGCGTGGGCCCGTCGCGGGGATTCGGCGCGGCCGGCTGCGGCGTCGCCCCGCCGCCGGTGGTGGGTGATCCGACACAACCGGTGGCACCGGCCGCCGCCGACGCGGGACAATCACCACGTGACCGGCACCGGAGAACCCGAAGGCACGTTCGTCTACGACGGCGACTGCGCGTTCTGCACTATGTGCGTACGGTTCATCGAACGGCGGGTGCCACACAAGGCGACCCTCGTACCGTGGCAGTGGGCCGACCTGCCGGCGCTCGGGCTCACCCGGGAGCAGGGCACGACGGCCGTGCAGTGGGTGCCCGCCGGCACCACCGGCGCGGCCGGTGCCGGGCCGGTGGCGATCGCCGCGCTGCTGCGTACCAGCAACCCGCTGTGGCGGGCCGCCGGCGCCGTTCTCGGTCTGCGTCCGGTGACCGCCCTGGCCTGGCCGGTGTACCGCTGGGTCGCCGCGAACCGGCACCGGCTGCCAGGCGGCACCGCCGCCTGCGCCGTGCCGCGTCCACCGGCGGCGTCGGCCGGCTGAAACCGGCACCGCAGGTCACGGGATCGCCGCCGCGCGGATCGCGTCGGACAGCCGCCCGAGGTCAGCCGTCGGACCAGAACCGGGCCAGCGTGCTGGTCGCCGGATCGTCGGAGGCGATCAGCGTCGCCCACTGCCGCGTACCGCCGTCGTCGTCGGTGCGGCCGGCGTAGCCGGCCACGTCTGCCGGGCCGACCGGTTCACCGCCCGGACCTGTGGCGTCGCCGACGGACCCGCCGCCGATCAGATCGGGATCCGCCCACGGCCAGCCGTCGACCGGGGTCGGCACCCCGGACGGGTCCAGCGGCGGCGGGAACGCCGCCGCCGACCACTCGTCGACACCGGCCGGGGCGTCCGGGTCGGCACCGGGCGGCGGGTCGGCCGGGCCGAACCCGGACTCGGCCGCCGGCGCGGCGCCGAAACCCGCCTCCGCCGGCATCGTGTCGGCGTCGTCGGGGTCCGGCCCGGACAGGTCGCCGCCGTAACTCAACGCACCCGCAGCCCCGCCGCCGTCACCGCCACGACCGTCGTCGACATCGTCGCTGTCGTCGCCGAGCGGCACGTCGTCGGCGGGGCCGAACCCCGACACCGCGTCGGCGGGGCCGAACCCTTCCTGCGGCAACCCGTCGCCACCACCACCCAGGTCGGCGGTGTCGGCGTCGTCACCCGGGAAGTCGTCACCGGGCCAGTCGCCGAAGTCGCTGTTCACCGTGCCACCGCCTCCGCCGCCGGGGCCGTCGGCGCCAACACCCGGGCCCGGGCCAGCACCTCGTCGACCTGCTTCACCCGGGCCCGGATCGTGTCCCGCCGGGCCTGCAACGCCGACCGCCGCCGCGTCCGCTGCGCCTTGTCCCGCGCCGCCGCCGCGTCGATCTCGGCGATGTGCGCGTCCAACTCGGCCAGCCGCCGCTCGATCGCGTCGTCCAACGCCACCGTCAACGCGTACTGCAGGTCGGTGAACCGCTGCGCCAACTCGTCGGTCAACGCCGCCCGCGCCTCACCGAGCACCTCCCGCAGCCACATCCGGGCCTGCTGCCGGTCGGTGGCGACCCGCCGCCGGTACAGGATGAACGCCCCGGCGGCCAACCCCAGCCCGAGACCGGCGACCGGCACCAGCAGCCCACCGCCGACCACCGCGCCGGCGCCCAACGCCGACGCGCCCGCCGCGACGCCCCGCCCGGCCATGAACGCCATCCCACCGGCCGACAACGCGACCATCACGTTGTCGGCGCCGCCGCCGTCACGTCGCGGC
>NZ_JBMHMA010000004.1:0-15370 GCF_049179175.1 Solwaraspora sp. WMMA2101
GCGCCGAGCAGGGCCTGGTAGACCTCCAGGTCCGCCAGGTCCTCCAACACGTCCTGCCGCTCGGCGGCGGTCAACGAGTCGGACTCCCCGTCCTCGGTGGGATCCTCCAGCCCGGCCGCCGGATCGGCGGGGTCGCCACTGAACGGATCGATCGGCTCCTCGTGCACCCCTCCACCGTAGTCCCATCCGTACCGCCCGGCCGGCCCAGGTGGGCGCGGCGCGGCCGGCACCAGGACCGGTGGGTACGATGAACCATCGCGCCGTCGCGACGGCGCGAGCCGGTCAACCGCAGTCGGGCACCGGGCCGCCTCCGCGCAAGGCCGCGTGTCCCCACCCGCATCTGCCACCAGGCGCACCCGTCCGACCAGCTCAGGGGATCAAGTCGTGGAGAACTCGCCAGCCGAGCAGACCGTCGTCGACCGTACCGCCAACGGCGGGCGCGTGTCCGTCCCCCCGGCGTTCGGTGGTCATGTACCGGAGATGCCCACCGGGTCGGCCCGGGCGGTACCGCTCGGTCTGACCTTCGACGACGTGCTGCTGCAGCCCGCCGAGTCGGACGTGATCCCGAGCCGGGTCAACACCGTGACGTCGATGACCCGCAACGTGCAGCTGTCGATTCCGCTGCTGTCCAGCGCCATGGACACGGTGACCGAGGCCCGGATGGCGATCGCCATGGCCCGCCAGGGCGGCATCGGCGTCCTGCACCGCAACCTCTCCGCCGACGACCAGGCACTCCAGGTCGACCTGGTGAAGCGCTCCGAGGCCGGCATGATCACCAACCCGGTGACCTGCGGCCCGGACGACACCCTGCAGCACGTCGACACGCTCTGCGGCCGGTACCGGATCTCCGGCGTACCGGTGGTCGACGCCGACGGGGCACTGGTCGGCATCGTCACCAACCGGGACATGCGCTTCGAAACCGACTCCAACCGGCCGGTACGCGAGATCATGACCCGGATGCCGCTGGTCACCGCCCCGGTCGGGGTGGCCAAGGCGGACGCCCTGGCGCTGCTGCGTCAGCACAAGGTCGAGAAGCTGCCCCTGATCGACGACGCCGGCCGGCTGCGCGGGCTGATCACCGTCAAGGACTTCACCAAGAGCGAGCAGTACCCCGACGCGACCAAGGACGACGCCGGCCGGCTGCGGGTGGCCGCCGCGATCGGCGTCGGCGACGACGCGTACAAGCGGGCCCGCGCCCTGGTCGACGCCGGTGTCGACGTGCTGATCGTCGACACCGCGCACGGCCACCAGCGGGCCGTGCTGGACATGGTCCGGGCCCTCAAGGCGGACACGACAGTCGACGTCGTCGGCGGAAACGTGGCCACCTACGCGGGCGCGCGGGCGCTGGTCGAGGCGGGTGCCGACGCGGTCAAGGTCGGGGTCGGCCCCGGCGCGATCTGTACCACCCGGGTGGTCGCCGGGGTCGGCGTACCGCAGATCACCGCGATCATGGAGGCGGTCCGCGCCTGCCAGCCGGCCGGGGTGCCGGTGATCGCCGACGGCGGCATCCAGTACTCCGGTGACATCGCCAAGGCGCTCGTCGCCGGGGCGCACACGGTGATGCTCGGCAGCCTGCTCGCCGGCTGTGAGGAGAGCCCCGGCGAGCTGATGTTCATCAACGGCAAACAGTTCAAGTCGTACCGGGGGATGGGTTCGCTGGGGGCGATGCAGTCACGCGGCCAGGCCCGCTCCTACTCCAAGGACCGCTACTTCCAGCAGGACGTCCTCAGCGACGAGAAGCTGGTACCTGAAGGCGTCGAGGGCCAGGTGCCGTACCGTGGGCCGCTGAGCACCGTCGTGCACCAGCTGATCGGCGGGGTCCGGCTGGCGATGGGGTACGTCGGTGCCGAAGGCATCGACGACCTGCACCAGCGCGGCCAGCTGATCCGGATCACCGCGGCCGGTCTGAAGGAGAGCCACCCGCACGACATCCAGATGACCGTCGAAGCACCCAACTACCACACCCGCTGACGTTCCCCGTCGACCTGCCGTCGCCGAACGTGCGGCGGCCGCGCGTCGACCTGTCCATAACGGAGACACCCATGCGTGACGTGGTCGAGATCGGGCTGGGCAAGACCGCGCAGCGCGGCTACCACCTGGACGACATCGCCATCGTGCCGAGCCGGCGCACCCGGGACGTCGACGACGTCTCCACCGCCTGGCAGCTCGACGCGTACCAGTTCAAGATCCCGTGTGTGGCGCACCCGTCGGACGCGACGATGAGCCCGGCCACCGCCGCGAAGCTCAGCGAGCTGGGCGGGCTCGGCGTGCTCAACGTCGAAGGGCTGTGGACCCGCTACGAGGATCCGGCCAAGGTCCTCGCCGAGCTGGCCGGGATGGACGACGACGACCCGGCCACCAAGCGGCTGCAGGAGGCGTACGCCGAACCGATCCGCCCCGAACTGATCGCCGAACGGGTCCGGCAGATGCGCGCCGGTGGCGGCACCGTCGCGGTCCGGGTGTCCCCGCAGCACACCCTGGCGCTGGCCCCGGTGATCCTCGACGCCGGCGTCGACATCCTGGTGATCCAGGGCACCCTGGTCTCGGCCGAGCACGTCTCCACCACCGACGAGCCGCTGAATCTCAAGGAGTTCATCGCCGACCTGGACCTGCCGGTCGTGGTCGGCGGCTGCACCGACTACAAGACGGCGCTGCACCTGATGCGTACCGGCGCGGCCGGCGTGATCGTCGGCATCGGTGCCGACGAGTGGGCGACGACCGACTCGGTGCTCGGCATCCGGGTGCCGATGGCGACGGCGATCGCCGACGCGGCCGCCGCCCGCCGCGACTACCTCGACGAGACCGGCGGCCGGTACGTGCACCTGATCGCCGACGGTGACCTGCAGACCTCCGGTGACATCGCCAAGGCCCTCGGCTGCGGCGCCGACGCGGTGATGCTCGGCGAGCCGCTGTCGCTGTGCGCCGAGGCCCCGGCGTCCGGTGCCTGGTGGCATTCGGTGGCCAGCCACCCGAAGCTGCCGCGCGGCGCGTACGGGGTCGCCGGTGAGCCGCTGGGCGACATGGAGCAGCTGCTGTTCGGCCCGGCCGACTCCCCGGACGGCCAGCAGAACCTCTTCGGCGGGCTGCGCCGGGCGATGGCCAAGTGCGGCTACCGCGACCTGAAGGAGTTCCAGCGGGTCGGGCTGGTCCTGGACCGGTGACCGCGCGCCGTACGTCGGTCGTCACCGCGACGCTGGCGGCCGTCCTCGCCGCCACCGGCTGCGGGGTCCTGCCGGAGCTGGTCGACCGGTCCCCGCAGGCCGACTTCCAGCCCGGTGCGGCCGGGATCGGCGACCCCTACTTCCCGGCGTACGGCAACGGTGGCTACGACGTCGCCGGCTACCAGCTGGCGTTGCGCTACGACCCGGCGGCCCGTCAGCTCGACGGCACCGCCACAATCACCGCGACCGCGACGATGGACCTGTCCCGGTTCAACCTGGACCTGGCCGGCCTGGACGTCGCGTCGGTCGACGTCGACGGCCGGCCCGCGCAGCACACTCGCGACGACGACGAACTGGTCGTCACGCCGGCCGCCGGGTTGCCCGACGGGTCGGCGTTCACCGTCGTCGTCGACTACGGCGGCGAGCCGGAGCCGCTGGTCAGCCGCGACTTCGGCGAGGGCGGCTTCCAGATCACCGACGACGGGGCGATCGCGCTCGGCCAGCCCGAGTCGGCCAGCACCTGGTTCCCGGTCAACGACCACCCGTCGGACAAGGCGACGTTCGACCTCGAGATCACCGTGCCGGACGGGTTGGCGGCGCTGAGCGTCGGCGTACCGGGGGAGACGACCAGCGCGGACGGTTGGACCACCTGGCGCTGGTCGGAGTCGACCCCGCTGGCCAGCTACCTGACCACGCTGGTGATCGGCGACTACCGCGTGCAGACCGGCACCCACGCCGGCCGGCCGATGGTGACCGCCGTCTCCGCCGACCTGCCCGCCGGTGGTCCGGCCGAGCAGGCGATGGCCCGCACCGGGGAGATCGCCGACTACCTGGAGACGGTGTTCGGCCCCTACCCGGTGGACGCGTACGGCGGGATCGTGGTCAGCGACGACCGGATCCGCTACGCCCTGGAGACCCAGTCCCGGCCGGTGTACGGCGACGTGTTCTTCGACCGTGGCCCGGAGACCTGGGTGGTCGCGCACGAGCTCGGCCACCAGTGGTTCGGCAACAGCGTGTCGCTGCGGCAGTGGCGGGACATGTGGCTCAACGAGGGCTTCGCGACGTACGCCGAATGGTTGTGGTCCGAACACGACGGTGCCGCCACCGCCGACGAGATGTTCGACCGGGAGTACGACCGGATCGACTGGACGAAGCCGGCCGGTGATCCCGGCCCGGCGGGGATCTTCGGTCAGGCGGTCTACAAGCGGGGCGGGATGACGGTGCACGCGCTGCGGCGCACGGTCGGCGACGACGCGTTCTTCCGGCTGCTGCGTACCTGGGCCGGCGAGTACCGGGGCGGCAACGCCACCACCGAGCAGTTCGTCACGGTCGCCGAGCGGGTCACCGGACAGCCGCTGCGGGAGTTCTTCGACGCCTGGCTGTACGGCGACACCGCGCCCACCAGGCCCTGACCCGGTATGAAGATGTAATCTGGCGCGCGAGCGGATGACCGCCGACCGCTGGAGCGAGTTGCGCGGCGTCGGCCGTTCTTCCGCCGCATGAGCGGCTCGGTTCGGCTGGTCCTCGACACCTCGGCGATCCTCGCCTACGCCGCCGTCTCGACAGACGTCGGTGAGACCATCGCCGAGGTCGTCGACGAGGGCGGCAGCTTCGCGCTGCCGGTGGTGTGCCTCGCTGAGGCGTCCAGGCGCGTGCCCGAGCACCAGGCATCCGGTGTGTCGTTGCTCGCCGAGCACCCGTACGCGGTAGTGACGTCGACCCCGGCGGCTGACTGGCGCGCGCTGACCGAGTGGAGTCGCATTCTCGGCCGGGTCGACGTCGCCTCGGCGCTGTTCGACGCGATCACCCACACCGCTTACGTGCTGACCGGCGAGCCGGACGCGTACGGCGATTACAAGGATCTTCCGGTGATCCCCTTCGACTGACGTGGCCGGGCTCGGCTGTGCGGCCGAGCCCGACCACGACATCCAGCGACCGGGTCAGTCCGGGCCCGAGGTCAGGTCTTCCTGCTCCTCGGCGTGGTGGTCCTGCATGAGCCGGGCCGGCGGCAGGTGCGACTCCGGGTCCGACGGGCGCGGGCCTTCCGGGCCGTCGGGTCCGACCCGGACGAAGGTCTCGACCCGCGTCACCCGGCAGCGGACCCCCTCGACCTCGAAATCGTCGGTACGGGGTGGCCGGTGCTGCGCGCGGGCCCGGTCGAACGCGGCCCGGAACTCCTCCACCGAGGTGTCGCCGCCCGGGCGGATGTCGGGCATCACGAACGACCCGGCGTCGCGGGCGGCCTGCGGAGTCGCGTACGTGCTGGCCGACCGGGGACGCCAACTGCCGTCGACGTACGCCCCGACGGTGAAGCCCACGGGCAGCAGCACCACGTTCGGGTGGGTGGTCAGCGCCCGGCGGGAGTCGGCGAACACGTCGGCGGCGACGGTCGTCGGATCGTACGACGACGAGATCAGCTCCATCCGGACCAGCCCGGCGGTGAGCCCGGTGCCGGCCGCCGGGTCGATCACGAAGCCCTCCATGTGGGAGGTGTCCCGCTTGGCCTGGCCCAGCGGGTCGAGGTCGGTGGGGCGGGGCGGTTCCGGCCCGTCCGCCCCCATCCGGATGAACGGCTGGGCCCGGATGATCCGGTAGCGGTGGCCGTCGACGGTGGACTCGTCGACGGCCTCCCAGTCGAGCAGCTCGTACATCGCTTCGTACTCCGCGCGGCGGGCGGCGTTCCCGGCGGTCGGCGGCGTCTCGCTGTGCAGCCACCGCAGGTGCGAGGCCAGGCTGTCACGGGCATCCTGCGGACTGTCGCCGTTGAGCCGGACGATTCGCCATCGACCGTCGACCTCCTGGGCGCAGCCGAACACCGGGGCGCCCCACATGATGGTCGGATAGGCGGCCGACCGTTGCCGGGCGTCGTCCTCGGCGACCAGCGACACCGGGTGGTCCGGTTGCTCGACCTTGATCAACAGATGCGGGGGAACCTGGTTAGCGTCGAAGGACATGTGCGCATTGTGATTCCTTGATGGCTGTCAGCGCAGCCCGGTCGCCTCCACCGTTGCTCCACAGCAACCGACGGCGAGGCGGCCCGTCTCAGGCCGGGCGCAGCTCCACCCGCAACAGCCGGCCGTTGCGTCGGCCGGCCGCCGTGTCGAGGTCGTAGTCGATGCTGGTCTCCAGCGTCGAGTGGTGCACCAGCCCGTCACGCAGCAGCGCCAGCATCCCCTCGTGCGAGGGCAGGCTGCTGTCGGCGCGCAACGTGGTTCCGGCGGCGTGTTGCGGTTTACCGCTGACCGTCGCGACCAACTCGCCGTCGATGCGGTCGTCCGGTGGGCCGTACCCGCCGCCCACGTCGTGCACCCGCAGGAAGGTGACCTTCCCGCTGGCTCGCAGTATCGCCATGGCTATTCTCCTCTCATCCGGTGGCTCCGGTCGGTCGCCGCGCGTCGCGCGGCTCAGCTGGGAACGACGGCGACGATCTCCCGTACGGTGGGTCCGACCCGCCGGTAGGCGAGCTGGATCTGACCGCCGGTCACCAGCGCGACGCGCAGCCCGGTGAACATTCCCCAGTTGGCCGGCAGGGTCGCGTCGGCGCGCAGCGGCAGACCGAACGACTCACCCGGTCGGCCGGCCAGCTGCACGATCACCTCGGTGTCGATGCGGTCGTCGGGTGGGCCGTACCCGCCGCCCAGGTCGTGCACCCGCAGCATGCTGATCGCCGATGGAGCGGTGAGCGCGGCGGTCTCGAACTCGATGTCGTCGACCAGCAGACGGCCGGTGGGCCGATCGGAGAGGACCAGCCGGATCCTTTTCAGCGCGGTGACGTCCAGGCCCGGATTGGTCGCGGTGAAGGCGTCGACCGGCAGCCGTACCGTCTGGAACACGCTGTAGGTCTGTGGGCCGGCCAGCGGGTAGCGGACGACCTGGTCGACCACGGACAGCGGGACCGCTGCCCGCTCGGTCCCGTCGTCGAGTTCCACGACGACGTCGAGGTCCGCACCGACCGGGTTGTGTGTCTCGTCGGGCAGGCCGCTGCCGGTTTCGGCGTAGTGCAGGGCCAGCCGCATCGACAGCGTGTCCGACGGCGCGACGCTCACCGCGTCCAGGTTGGTCTCGTAGCTGGTGGTGTCGCTGCGCCAGGCGACGTCCAGCCCGCGCGTGCCGTGCACACTCAGCGGCAGGTCCGTGCGGTGGTCGACGTCGACCCACCGGTCGATGCCCTCGCCGGTGGTGCGGGCAGCCAGACCACGTCGGTTGACGGTCTTGTCGGCCGGTTCCTCGGGCGGCAGTTCGAGCTGGACGTCGGCGTCGCCGAAGTCGTCGATCACGGTCACCGACGGCGACTGGTGCTGGCGGCGCACCACCGTGGCACCGACCACCCGGGGCAGCACCGGGCCGGCGAGGTAGCCGCGGTAGTCCTCCCGCCCGGTCAGCAAGTCGAGCAGGAACGCCGTGACCAGCGCCTGCCCGATGCGTCGCTGCCGGTCGGCGGGCAGCGCCGGCAGCGCCGGATCCGGCTCCGGCTCCAGGCTGTTCGGGCTGGCCAGCCAGATCGGGTTCCAGCCCTCGTGCCGGGCACCGTCGATGAAGGCGAGGCTGCGGGGCCGCCAGGCCCGGTCGTGGAGCCGGAACCCGCCGAAGCGGGGCGCCGGTCCGGTGACGTACCTCGGATCCTGCAGGAGGTAGTCCAGGCTGCCGTGCAGTTGCAGGTACGCGGTGTGGGTGGCGGCGACGTCCGGCCGGTAGTTGGTCGGGGCGATGCTGACCAGTCCGAGGACGCCGTACCGGGGCTGGCGGGTGCGGTTGATCGCCTGGGCGAGCACGACACCCTCGCCGCCCATGGAGTGGCCGACCAGCCCGACCCGGCCCCGGTCGACGTACCCGGCCAGGTCGTCGTCGGTGGTCAGCCGGTCGAGCATCGCCATGATCACTTCGCCGCGGGACCACTGCTGGGTCGCCATCGCCGTCTCGCGGTTGACCGTGGACAGGTCGATCGAGCAGACCACCATGCCCCAACGGGCCAGGTGCCCGGCCAGCCAGGCGTACCCCTTGAGGCTTTCGGCGTCCTCCAACGGATCTGCCCAGTAGCCGTGCGCGACGACCACCAGGGGCCGGCGGCCCAGCCCGCCCGGCACCTGACCGGCACTGTCGGCAGGCAGCCACACCCGGCCGCGCAGCGGTGCCGCGAACCCGCCGTCGGCGCCCTGCGGAGTGTCGTGCGTCGGTACCGTGAAGCTGCCGTAGTCGACGTCGCGGACCGCCGCACCCGCGAACTCGCCGGCCTCCCCGGGATCCCGCACCGGGGTGACGGCGGTGCTGGTGGCGCTCTGCGCGTCGAGGCGCGCGACTGCCTGGACCGGGTCGCCGGTGATTGCGGTGACACCGACCGGGGTCACCGGGCCGGTGGCCTGTCGGCGTCCCCGTTCGACACTGCCCTGCCGGATCGCGACGGTCGCGCCGGGAGTGGTCCCGCTGACCCAGACGACGCCGTCGCCGGTAGCGACCGGAGCGAGGACGCGTGGTGGGTGGACACTCATGACACCCGCCCGACCGTCGCTCGCACCGTGCCCGCCGGCCCGAGGTCGATGGTCACCTCGTCGCCGGGTTCGCCGCGATCGACCACGGCACGCAGGACGGTGCCACCGTGGCTCTCGATCCGCCGCGCCGGTCGGCCACCGATGTGGATCAGCGGCGGGACGGCGCCGGTGCGCAGGTCGGTCCCTTCGATCCGTACGTCGAACTGCCCGTCCGGCCGGGCCACCAGCCCGCAGCGGTGAACTGCCGGTCGTGACCGGGTCTGTCGGCTGGCAGCCTGGCTCGCCAGCCACTGTTCGCGGGACATGGACATGCTGCCTCCTCGTCGTGAGGCTGCCGAATCTCGTTACTGAGCGTACTCATGCTGGTGGTGTAGCGCGATCGAATGATCGGGTCGACGGTCTGACCTGATCCGGCAGCGTGAGGCGGTGGAGGTCGGCCCGGCACGTCCGGCACGATCGGTGTGTGCGTGTTCCGTACCGTCGGATCCGGGCCGCCTTCGACGAGCAGACCGTGACGGTCTACCAGGCGTACGCGCCGGAGATCGCCGCCCCGGCGGTGGCTGCGTCCAAGCTCGGTCAGGAGCGGGTGCTGGCGGTCAGGATCCTCCGCAGTGGATCGTCGGCATCAGCGACGTGACCGACCATGCGCACGCGATCCGGGATCGGCTCGCCGCCGATGACCGGAGCGCGGCCCACCCGGCCTGCTGCCCGCCGAGCGGCCGTACCCGGCGCCCGCCGCGATCGGGGCGGGCGCCGGCTTGTCAGGGCACGTGCGGCTGGAATGATCGTGCCATGTGCTGGGGGTCGCGGTGACGGCCGCGTCGGATCGCGCGGCGGACCCGGTACGCGGTTCGCTGGCGGTCTATCCCGGTACGTTCGATCCGTTCACCTCGGGGCACCGTGACCTGGTGGCCCGTGCCCGGGTGATGTTCGACCGGATCGTCGTGCTGCTGGCGGTGAACGCCGGCAAGCACCCGACCTCTGAGGCCACCGCCAGGGCCGTCCGGGCGCGCGACGCTCTGCCGGCAGCCTGGGGCAACGTCGAGGTGGACACCTGGACCGGCCTGACCACTGACTATTGCCTGCGCCGCGGTGCCACGGTCATCGTTCGCGGCCTGCGTACGGTGGCCGACCTCGGCTACGAGTACCAGCTCGCTTCGATGAACGAGCGCCTCGGCGTGCAGACCGTCTGGTTGCCGTCCCGTCCGCAGCTGGCCGCGACGTCGTCGACGGCTGCACGGGCGTACCGCTCGGCGCAGTCGGCCCGTTCGTCGTACGACGCCGCCGAGAGTGACCTTCGCGCCGGGTAGCACATGTGCGACGGTGGGAACATGCGTGAGGTGGGGCTGCGGGAGATGCGGCAGAACGCCAGCGACCTGGTACGCCGGGCGCGGGGGGGGGGGGGGCGAACGCGTGACGATTACCGTGGCGGGCCGACCGGCGGCCGTACTCGGCCCGGTCACTCCTCGAACCTGGCGCGAGTGGGACGACCTCGCCGGTCTGTTCGACCAACCCACCGACCCCGGATGGGCAGACGATCGAGATCTCCTCGACGACGCCGTCACCGATGCGTGGGCTGATCGGTGAGCCGAGGCATTCTCGACACCAGCGTCCAGGGCGTCCATCCGATTCCGTGCGTCGGGTGACCATCGCGCTCACCCGCGCGGCGCCAGGCGGCCCCGGACCACCATCGCTACGTCGGCCCCGGTCGGTCCGGGCTGTCGGTGATCCGAGAGCGGACAGGCTAGTTTGCTGGGATGAGTCTCCTCGATGAGGTCGCGGTCCGGGACGGTTGGCGATGCTGGGTGTGTGATGAGCCGGTCGACGCCGACAAGTCGGTGAACGACCCGCGTGGTCCCAGCGTCGACAGCCGTACCGCCGACAAGAAGGCCAAGGTCGTCGAGCGACTCGCGCACCGGGCCTGCAACACCCGCAAAGGCGCGGTCAAGGTGGTCATCGCCTGGCCGGACCGGCTGCGCGTGGTGGAGCCCGCACCCCTGATCGCCGTCGCCGAGCGGCTCGAACGCAAAGGTGGCCGGGAGCTGGTCGCCCGCTGCCCGAGCAGGAAGGACGCCCAGGAGGCGGCGGACTGGCTGGTCGACCGGTTCTCCCGGCTGGTGCCCGGACTGCCGGTGACCGCGAGCGTCGACGCGGGCGGTGGACAGTACCTCATCGCCCTGGCCGCCGGCCGCCGCCGCTGACCGCCTGCGGCTAGCCCCTACGGGAGCAGATCCCACAGCACCCCGAACCCGATCCTGGCGAAGGTGCCGGTCACGGCAACCAGAGCGAACGGGCCAACGATGTCGCGGTTCATGGTGCCCACCGGGGCCGGCGTCGGCTGCCGCCGACGCCGATCTGCCACCGGGTCCAGGACGTTTGTGGGCGGTGGCGGTGGCGGCGACACCGGCCGTGGCACTGGTCGGTTGTATCAAGCGGTTGACACAAGTTCCCGGCGTAGCCCACCATTCTTGTACCGTACGCTTGGTACAATCGAGGGAGTGCTCATGGGCGCAGTGACCGGCCTGGTGCTGTTGTTCGGCCTGGTGGCGTGCGCTTTGGCGGTAGTCGCGGCGGCCCTCGTGATGGGGCGGGCTCGCCGGCCGGCTGAAGCGGTCGCCGAGATCCCGAGGGCGGTCGCCCGACGTACCGCCATGCTGCGCTGGATCGGCGTGACCATCGGCATGCTCGTCGGCATCATCGCCGCCGGATCGGGTGACCTCGGCGTCGGGCTGCTACTGGCGGCCCCGCTGTTCGGGCTGTGCGCGCTCATCGGCGTACTCGCCGGGGAGCTGACGGTCCGACCACCGCACGGCCCGACGCGGACCGCCGCCCTCGAAGTCCGCCGCATCCGTGACTACCTGCCACGCCATCTCAGCC
This sequence comes from Solwaraspora sp. WMMA2101, assembly GCF_049179175.1. Taxonomy (NCBI): domain Bacteria; kingdom Bacillati; phylum Actinomycetota; class Actinomycetes; order Micromonosporales; family Micromonosporaceae; genus Solwaraspora; species Solwaraspora sp. WMMA2101. The sequence goes on from NZ_JBMHMA010000004.1 coordinate 11,525, forward strand.
GAGTGGTCGCCGTGGCCGGCAGTGTGCTCCTGATCCTGGTCGCCGGCACGACGGCGGCCGGCGGCCCCGACGACATGGGACGTTCCGGACGCTGGCTGACCCGGCAGTGCACCCTCGAGATGAGCGAAAGCCGTGGCCCGTGGCCGGGCTCGTACTACACCGGCGGGCTGATGCTCGTCGTGCTGATCGGCCTGCTGATGGCGTACCTCGCCGTACGTACCATCGTCCGACGACCGCGATACGGCGGCGCCGACGAGGTGGCGGTCGACGACGCGCAACGCAGGCGCGCGGCCTACGTCGTCACCGGGGCGGTCGGCGTCCTCGTCGCCATCCCGCTCGCCGGCGTCAGCCTGACGGCGGCCAACGGCCTGCTCGGCATATCCTGTGCACCAATGTGGTGGACGATCACCGGCTGGTTCCTGCTTGCTCTGGCTTCTACGGCGCTCGCCATGGTGGGTTGGTCCGCCGCCGCGATCTTCCTTCCGACGGACCGAGCCGAACCGTTGGTGCGGACGCGATGACCGACCGTCCGGCGTTGACGGTGGTCACCGACGACCCCACTCCGCCCTACGAACAGCTGCGTCGCCAACTCGTCGAGCTGATCCGGTACGGCGTACTCGCCCCCGGTGATCGCCTTCCGCCCGTCCGGCAGCTCGCCGCCGACCTGGGGCTGGCCGCCGGCACGGTCGCCCGGACCTACCGGGAGCTCGAATCGGCCGGGGTGGTCGTCTCCCGGCGGGGCGGCGGCACCCGCGTCGCGGCCGCACCGCCCGCCGGGTCCGACCCGACCGGGGCGTTGCACGATCGCGCCGCCACGTACGTCCGTGAGGCACGTCTGCTCGGCGCGGACGATGATCAGATCGTGTCGGCGGTCGCCCGGGCGCTGGACAGCCGTTAGCGGATGCGCCGGATGGGGAAGACTGGCGGGCATGGCTGACCTGGACGATGCAAAAGCTGCGCTGCACCTCTATCTCCGGGGCATTCGCGAAGCTCTGATCTGGAAGCTCGACGGGCTGAGTGAACGCGAAGTCAGGCTGCCCCGCACTGCGACCGGCGCCAACTTGTTGGGCATCCTCAAGCACTGTCTCAATGTCGAAGCCGGCTACTTCGGGTCGACCTTCGGGCGCGAGTTTCCGACGCCCGACGAGTTGGTCCCCTTGGCGGCGTTCGACGAGGACCCGCAGGCCGACTGGTACGCGCGGGAGGACGAGACGAAGGCCGGGCTGATCGACCTCTATCATCGGGTCGGGGCGTTCGCGGATCAGACTATCGAGCAGCTGCCGCTCGATGCGCCGGGCCGGGTGGCGTGGTGGCGGCCAGCCGCCCAGACCGTGACGCTGCAACGGATCATCATCCACGTGACCTGCGACCTGGCCCGGCACGCCGGTCACGCGGACATCCTGCGTGAGCAGCACGACCGGGCGATCGGCCTGCGCCGGGACAACACCAACGTCCCCGACGACTACGACTGGCCGGCGTACGTCGCCAAGCTGACCAAGCTGGCTGACCGCTTCGGGTAGCCGGCTCGCGGACACCGCCCCGTCGATGTCAGTGGCCTGGTTTACGGTCTGCGGCCATGGACGACAACGTGCTGGCGCGACATGCCGCCAACGCCTACGTGGATCTCCTGGAGCGCCGTGACTGGCCGGGGTTCGCGGCCCTGTTCGCCGACGACGTGGTCTATGAAATGCCACAGACCCGGGAACGGATTCGCGGCAAGGATGCATTCTTGCGGTTCAACGTCGAGTATCCCGGTGACTGGCATCTGCGGGCACGACGAGTGATCGCCGAGGGTCGGTTCGCCGCGCTGTGGCTCGACGTACGGGTCGGCTCTGACCAGCAGGACGCGTGCGTCTGGCTGGAGACGTCCGAGCACGGACTGATCACCAGGATCGTCGACTACTGGCCCGAGCCGTACGATCCGCCGCAGGGCCGGGAACACCTTGTCGAGCGGTGGTGACAGCGCCCTACGGCGTGGGCGGTTTCGCTTTCTGCGGGTAGATCGTCTCGTGTCGGGCCAGCATGGCGACGAACTCGCCGATTTTCCGGACCCGGGTTTCCGCCCGCTTGACGCTGTTCAGCCGGTGGATGAGGGCGAAGCGATTGGTGCTGGTGAGGACGTCGAACATGGCTTGGGCGTCGGGCTCGGCGGCGATCGCGGCGAGCAGATCGGCCGGCGCCTGGGCTTCCGAGGGCGGCGCGTAGGCAGCGGCCCACCGTCCGTCTGCCTTCGCCGCCGCTACGGCGGCGCGGCCGGACGGCATCATCAGCCCCTGCGCCTCCAGCCGGGCCACGTGGGCCACGTTGCGCTGTGACCAGGAACTGCGTGCGCGTCGCGGGGTGTACCGGATCCAGGAGGTCTGCTCGTCCCGCTTGCGGGCCTGCCCGTCGATCCAGCCGAAGCACAGCGCCTCATCGACCGCCTGCTGCCAGGTCAACGTTGTGACGGTGCCGCCCTTGCGGGTCAGGGCGAGCCAGACCCCGGGCGACGTGGCGTGGTTGACCGACAACCAGGCGCGCAACGCCTCGGCGTCCGCGACGATCAACTCCTCCAGCTCCGCGCTGCCCATGGCGGCAGGCTATCCGGTGCGCCCGGCTGGTGACATGTTGGTTACCCACCGGTAATGATGGCGGGATGCGGTACGACGTGGTCGTGATCGGGTCCGGGTTCGGCGGCAGCGTCGCCGCGCTGCGGCTCGCCGAGAAGGGCTACTCGGTCCTGGTGCTGGAAGCCGGCCGCCGCTTCGCCGACCACGAGTTGCCGCGTACCTCCTGGCGGGTCCGCCGGTTCCTGTGGGCACCGGCGTTCGGCTGCTACGGCATCCAGCGGATCACCCTGCTGCGCTCGGCGGGCCGACAGCGCGCAGGCCGCGCACGCACGGGGGAGAACGGCGGACGGGCCGGCGTACTGGTGCTGTCCGGGGCCGGCGTCGGCGGCGGGTCGCTGGTCTACGCCAACACGCTGTACGAGCCGCCGGACGACTTCTACGCCGACCAGCAATGGGCAGGCATCACCGACTGGCGGGCCGAACTCGCCCCGCACTACGCCCGCGCCAGACAGATGCTCGGCGTCGTCGACTACCCGCGGACCACCGCCGCCGACGAGGTGATGCGGGCGGTCGCCGACCGGATGGGCGTCGGCGACACGTTCCGGTCCACCCCCGTGGCCGTCTACCTGGGCCGCCCCGGTGAGCGGGTCGCCGACCCGTACTTCGGTGGGGCCGGGCCGGAGCGGACCGGCTGTACGCACTGCGGGTCCTGCATGACCGGCTGCCGGGTCGGTGCGAAGAACTCGCTGCCGAAGAACTACCTGTGGTTCGCCGAACGGGCCGGAGCGCGGATCCGGCCGCTGACCACGGTCGTCGGGCTGCGGCCGGGTCCGGGCGGTGCCGGCTACCTGGTCGACGTACGGCGTACCGGTGCCTGGATCGGCGGCCGGGAGACGATCACCGCCGACCAGGTGGTGCTCGCCGCCGGGGCGCTCGGCACCCAACGGCTGCTGCACGCCGCCCGCGCCACCGGCGCGCTACCGCAGATCTCCCCCCGGATCGGCGCGCTGACCCGGACCAACTCGGAGGCGATCCTCGGCGCGGCGGTGCCCCGCCGGGCCGCCCGCCGCCGACGGCTGGACTTCACCGACGGGGTGGCGATCACCAGCTCGTTCCACCCGGAGCCGGGCACCCACGTCGAGCCGGTGCGCTACAGCCAGGGCTCCAACCTGATGGGTCTGCTGCAGTCGGCGCTGGTCGCCGGCGGGCCACGCCGGGTCCGCCGCTGGCTGGCCGCGCTGGCCGGCCGGCCCCGGGAAACGCTGCGGCTGCTGTCGGTGCGGGACTGGTCGCGGCG
>NZ_JBMHMA010000005.1:0-22268 GCF_049179175.1 Solwaraspora sp. WMMA2101
AACGGCGACGTGGCGCAGCACGGCGGCGATCAGCTGCGGCACCGGGACCTCGGCGTCACGCAGCAGCACCGTGCCGTCGTCGACGCGGCGCTTCGGGTGGGGTTCGAATCCGGCCGGGTCGACGCGGGCGCGCCGGTGCGCGTCGTGGCCGACGGCCAGTCGTCCGTCGGGTTCCCGGTACACCGCCGACGGCAGCAGCGGGGTGCCGTCGAACAGCAGTGGCCGGGTCCGTCCGTCGCCGCCGCGCACCACCGCCACCGTGTTCGAGGTGCCGAAGTCGATGCCCAGTGCCCGCATGGGGGGCACCCTACTGCCGGCGCGGCGCAACCTGACGTACGCCCGCCGGTTGCCGGCGGCAGGCATACTGCCCAGCGTGCCGCACCGTTACGCGTACCTGGACTCCCCCACGCCGATCGCGTTCGCGCACCGGGGCGGGGCGGCCCGGGGTGACGAGAACACCGCCGAGGCGTTCGCCCGTGCCGTCGAGCTGGGTTACCGGTACGTGGAGACCGACGTGCACGGCACCGCCGACGGCGTGGCGGTGGTGTTCCACGATCCGACGTTGGACCGGCTGGCCGGGATCAAGGGCGCGGTGGCGAAGATGCGCTGGGCGGACCTGGCGACGGTACGTGTCGGCGGGTCGGCGGCGGTGCCCCGTCTCGACGACGTCCTCGACGCCTGGCCGCAGGTGCGGTTCAACATCGACGTGAAGGCCGACGGCGGGGTACGGCCGACGGTGGAGACGCTTCAGCGGTGCGGTGCCGCCGACCGGGTGCTGCTGGCGTCGTTCTCGGACCGGCGGCTGCACCGGCTGCGGACGTTGACGCAGGGCCGGGTCGCGACGTCGCTGGGGATGCGGGCGGTGACCCGGTTGCGGATCGCGTCGGTCACCGGTGGCCGGCTGCGGCTGCCGCCGTCGGTGGTAGCCGCGCAGGTGCCGGTGCGGTTCAACCGGGTCCCGGTGGTCGACGCCCGGTTCGTGGCGTACTGCCACCGGCTGGGGTTGCAGGTGCATGTCTGGACGATCGACGAACCTGCCGAGATGAACGAGTTACTCGACCTCGGGGTGGATGGCATCATGACCGATCACGTCGAGGTGCTGCGTGACGTCTATCTGCGTCGTGGCCACTGGCCGCCGGACCGGCGGGTCGACGTGGACAGTGCCGCCCGTACCTGACCAGTAGAAGGATCCGATGGCCGACCCCACCGAGCCTACGTCCGTTCCGCCCCCGGCCGCGTCGGCCGGCGCCGCACCGGCGAGCACCCGCCGGGAACGCACCGGCTGGTACTTCTACGACTGGGCGATGTCGGCGTTCTCCACGACCGTGATCACCGTGTTCCTGGGTCCGTTCCTGACCAGTGTCACGAAGCAGGCGGCCGGCTGCGCGATCGACGCCGTCGAGTGCACCGGGTACGTGTATCCGCTGGGTATCCAGGTGGCGCCGGGGTCGTACTTCCCGTACCTGGTGTCGTTGTCGGTGGCGTTGACGGTGCTGGCGTTGCCGGTCACCGGGGCGATCGCCGACCGCACCATGCACAAGAAGCGGCTGCTGGCGGCGACGGCGTTCCTCGGCGCGGCGGCGACCATCGCGATGATCTTCGTGACGGGTGACCGGTACCTGCTCGGTGGCGGGCTGTTCATCCTGGCCAACGTGACGTTCGGCGCGAGTGTGGTGGTGTACAACTCGTTCCTGCCGCAGCTGGGTGGCCCGGACGACCGGGACGGGATCTCCAGCAGGGGCTGGGCGTTGGGGTACCTCGGTGGTGGTCTGCTGCTGGCAGCGAACCTGGTGGTGGTGCAGTCGTTCAGCATCGACGGTGATCCGCAGCGCACCCTGGACCTGGCCCGCTGGTCGATCGTGTCGGCCGGGGTGTGGTGGGCGGTGTTCACCCTGGTGCCGCTGGCCTGGCTGCGGGAACGTCCGGCAGCCGACGCGCACCCGGGCGGCAACGTGCTCACCGACGGGTTCAGACAACTTGGTCGTACGGTGCGGGGGCTGAAGGCGTACCCGTTGACGTTGTTCTTCCTGCTGGCGTTCCTGGTCTACAACGACGGCATTCAGACGGTGATCGCGTTGGCCAGCCAGTACGGCACCGAGGAGCTGCGGCTGGGGCAGTCGACGCTGATCGTGACGATCCTGCTGGTGCAGTTCCTGGCGTTCGGTGGGGCGTTGGCGTTGGGGGCGGTGGCGAAACGGATCGGCGCGTGGAAGACGGTGCTGGCCAGTCTGGTGCTGTGGACGGCGGTGATCCTGGCGGCGTTCCGGCTGCCGGCGGAGGCGCCGGCGCAGTTCATGGCGTTGGGGGCGGCGATCGGTCTGGTGCTGGGCGGCTCGCAGGCGCTGAGCCGGTCGTTGTTCAGCCAGATGATCCCGGCCGGTAAGGAAGGCGAGTACTACGGGTTCTACGAGATCAGCGACAAGGGCACCAGTTGGTTGGGGCCGTTGGCGTTCGGGGTGGTGTTCCAGCTGACGAACTCGTACCGGGTGGGCCTCGTGTCGTTGTTGATCTTCTTTGTGATCGGGTTCCTGCTGCTGGCGGCGGTGCCGGTCCGGCGAGCGATCATCGCCGCCGGCAACACCCCACCCCGGGTGCTCTGACCCTCTCCCCTACCCCATGATCGCGACGATCTTGCGCTTATCGAGAAGATTTGTCGGAATTGTCCAACGATAAGCGCAAGATCGTCGCGATCATGGCCGGGGCAGGCGGGGTGGACGGTTACGGGACGGGTCAGGGGATGGGTCAGGGGATGGGCTGGGTCGCCTCGATGGCGGCGATGGCGGTACGGGTGGCCGCCACGAAGTTCCAGAACACCGTGTTGGTGGTGTTGCGCCGCTGCGCGACCGTGTTGGTGCCGAACATCGCCGTCCGCAGCGGGGTGGTGATCTCCAGCTGGGCGCCCATGCCGAGCAGCGTCCGGTTGACGATGTTGTTCGTGGCGGTGCCGGCGATCGCCGAGATGCCGGTGGCGTCGAAGGCGGTGAACCCGGCCGCCGTGTAGGCGGTGATCAGCGCGGCCCGGAACGCGGCGTTGCGCCCACCGACGGCCACGGCCTGGGCGTTCGACGGCAGCCCGGCGGTGCCCGGGGTGCAGCCGTGCAGGGCGACGACATTGAGCGCGCCGGCCGCCACCGACAACGCCGGGGTGTCGTCACAGTTGCTGGCGGTGACGTGCAGCTCGCCGTTGCCCGACGAGCGGATGCCTTCGAACATCCAGTAGTCGTGGACCGGGCCGGCGGCGGGGGTCGCCGCCAGGGTCGCCGGGTGGTAGCCGGCGATCGCCAGGCACAGCTCCGACGTGCCACCCTCGATGCCGCCGCCGTGCGGGGCGATGATCGCCGTACGCGGGAACGCGACCGTGCCCGCGTTGGCGTTGTCGAGCAGGGCGTGCCGGCGGAACCGGCGGGCGTAGTCGACGCCTTCGGCCAGGTCCGGGTCGGCGTACAGGTCGGTGTTGGAGTCGTACAGGTCGGCGGCGAGTGCCGGCGCGGCCGGCAACGTCACCAGGGGTCCGGCGACTGCCGCGGTGGCGAGCATGCCGAGGACGGCCCTTCTGCTGGTGCTCATGAGGTGGTTCCTCCATCAGGTGTGGTTGCCCGGTGGTTCGGGCGAGGCACACCGTGTCACATCGACTGCGACGATCACCAACGATTTCCGTTGCCGCAGGAAGCCTGCACCGCCGGATTCGGCGGCAAAATCCACTGGTACGGCGGATTTCGCACCGCTGCGGTGTCGGATCGACGACGTGGGCCGTATCGGCGACCCGACACCGCCCCGGGCCCGACCCAGGCGGGCGGGCGGTCAGGCGGCGAGACCCACCGCGAGCGCGACGATGCCGAGCAGCGGCGCCAACCCCTGGATGAGCGCGGCGCGCACCAACGCCGGCCGGGAGATCACCAGGACCGCACTGGCGGCGAGCATCGACCCGGCACCGGTGAAGACCAGGGTCGCGCCGACGGCGGTCGCCCCGGCGACGATCACGACGATGCCGAGCACCACCGCGACCGCCAGGAACAGGTTGTAGAAGCCCTGGTTGAAGGCGAGGGAGCGGGTGGTGAGGGCCTCCTGCTCGCTGCGGATGCCGAACACCGCACGGGTACGCGGCGCGGTCCACGCCACCGACTCGAGGTAGAAGATGTAGCCGTGGATCAGTGCCGCCACGGCGGCGAAGACCAGTCCCGCGACAACCACGTAGCCCCCCGATCCCCCGAGTCGCACGCCTACCGGAGGGAATCTATCGGATCGGCCAGGCCGTAAGGTGGCGGCCATGGACCGGACCCCGGAACGGCAGTGGCTCGACGCGCTCAGCGACGTGCTGACCCGTTCCCACCTGTTCCAGCCCGACGAACTCGCCCCCGAGTTCGCCGAGGTGATGGCCGGCCTGGGCGTGCAGACCACGATCTACCTGGTCGACGAGGAGCAGCAGGCGCTGCGCCCCGTACCGCATCCGGGCCGAACCGACCCGCCACCGCAACCGGTCGAAGGGTCCCTCGCCGGTCGGGCCTTCACCCTGGTCGAGTCGATCCCGGCGCTGAACGAACCCGCCTGGTGGATTCCGATGATCGACGGCACCGATCGGCTCGGCGTCATCGACTTCGCCTTCGACGACCCGGACGTCGCCGCCGACCCGCACACCCGGCGTCGCTGCGAGACCATGGCCGGGCTGATCGGCCACCTGATCACCGTGACCGTCCCGAAGGGTGACTTCCTGCTGCGGGTCGGCCGGTCCCGGTCGGCGACCGCCGCCGCCGAACTGATGGCGCAGGTGTTGCCGCCGCTGACCGCCGCCACCCGCCGGATCACCGTCAGCGCCGTCCTGGAGCCGAGCTACGACATCGGCGGCGACGGCTTCGACTACGCCATCGACGGCCACCACGCCCAGTTGGCGATCTTCGACGCCGTCGGGCACAGCATGAAAGCCGGCCTGACCTGCAGCGCCGTCATCGCCGCGATCCGGGCGGCCCGCCGTGCCGGGCTGGACCTGCCCGGTCAGGCCGAGGCCGCCGACGCGGCCGTGCTGGACCAGTTCACCGACGCCCGGTTCGTCACCGCGATCCTGGTCGACATCGACCTGGACAGCGGGCTGCTGCGCTACGTCAACGCCGGACACCCGAGGCCGATGCTGCTGCGCGGCGGCAAAATGGTCCGTGAGCTGCGCGACGGCCGGCGGCTGCCGCTGGGCATCCGGCACCCGGCCCGCGCCGTCGGCGAGGAACAGCTCGAACCCGGCGACCAGCTGCTGATGTTCACCGACGGCGTGGTCGAGGCGCGGGGCAGTGACGACGGCGGCGAGTTTGGCCTGAGCCGGCTGGCTGACCTCGCCGAACGCCAGGCCGCGACCGGGCTGCCGGCCCCCGAGGCGGTACGCCGGCTCGCCCGCGCCGTCGCTGACTTCCGGGGCGGCCCGCCCAGCGACGACGCGACCCTGCTGCTGGCCGACTGGTCCCCGGCCGCCGCCGAACGCACCGTGATCACCCCGCTGTGACGCCGCTGGAGGAGCTGCGGGCCACCGGGCTGTACGTGCGGGCCGCGCGTCAGCTCGGCGCCGACACCGCACCGGTACGCCTGGCCGGGCTGCACGCCCTGGAACGCCTCGGTCAGGCCGGTGCCGCCGACCGGCAGCAGGTCACCGACGTGCTCTGCGCCTACCTGCAGCTGCCGTTGCCGGCGCAGCGGCCGGACGCCGCGCAGGAACGGCGGGTGCGGCTCGCCGCGCAGCACATTCTGGCCCGGCACCTGCGGCCAGGGCCGGCCGAACACACCCCGGATCCGGCATTCTGGGCGGGGGTCGTCGTCGACCTGACCGGGGCCACCGTCATCGACGCCGACTTCACCGGCTGTCACCTGCACGACGCCCGGTTCGGCGGGGCATGTTTCGTCGGCGACGCCCGGTTCGACGAGGCGACCTTCACCGGCACCGCCGGCTTCGTCGAGGCCAGCTTCGCCGGTACGGCCGGTTTCGTCGACACCCGGTTCACCGGCCCCGCCGAGTTCGACCGGGCCGTGTTCAGCGGCCCCGTCGGTTTCGGCGACACGATCTTCGCTGGCACCGCCGGGTTCGCCGGGGCGACATTCGCCGGTACGGCCGGTTTCGGTGACACGACGTTCCACGGCATCGCCCGGTTCACCGGTGCCGTGTTCGCCCGCGACGCCCTGTTCGGCGGGGCGGCGTTCAGCGGCACCGCCCAGTTCGCCGACGTCCGGTTCGGGGTCGACGCCTGGTTCACCGAGGCCACGTTCGCCGGCATCGCCCGCTTCACCGGGGCGACGTACGGCAAGGATGCCTGCTTCGACGGGGCGGTCGTTGGCGTCGGCGGCCGGGACCGCGACGAATGGCCGGCCGGCTGGCACGTCGACCCCGCGACCCGTCACCTGGTACGCGCCCCGCACCGCTGACTGCGACCGCTACCACTGGCGCTGGCGGTACGGCTCTACTGTGGTGGGCCGACGACGGATGGTATCCAGCGGACGGCGGGACACACAGGTGATCAAGCATTGGAAGTCGGCGGCGCCGGCCGCAGCGGGTGCGGCGGCCCTGCTCGCGGCTGCTGTCGTGCTGCTGCCGGGTCGGCTGTGGTTGACGCTGTGGCAGACGATCGTCCAGCACTGGTTGGCCACGTTGCTCGCCGTTGTCGGCCTGGCCGGCCTGGTGAGCGGCGGTCTGCTGTGGCGGCAGGCGCAGCCGCCGGTCGAGTCGTCGGCGGCACCCGTACCGCCGCAGCGTCCACTGCGTCCGCTGCCGACCTGGATCATCCCGGTCGGCGCGCTGGTCGTGGCCGGCATCACCTGGGCGGCGGTGTGGGGTCTACAGTCCGCGATTCCAGCCGGCGCGGGAACACCGCTGGAGCGGGCGCAACTACGGGTGGAGACGATCCGCACCGGCCTGTCGGTCGGTGCGGGTGTCGGTGCAGCCGCCGCGCTGCTACTGGCGTTGCGCCGCCAGCAGGTCACCGAACGGACCCAGCAGGCCACGGAGTACGACGCGGGCGAGAAGCGGGTCACCGAGCTGTACGTCAAGGCCGCCGAACAGCTCGGCTCCGACAAGGCACCAGTACGCCTGGCCGGCCTGTACGCACTCGAACGCCTCGCTCAGGACAACCCGGTGCACCGGCAGAGCATCGTCGAGGTCGTCTGCGCCTACCTGCGCATGCCGTACACCCCACCGGCCGAGAAGCAGACAGGTCAAAGTAGTGCCGAGCCCGACGCGGCGGAGACCACGGACGCCGCCGAGAGGCCGAAGCCGGACCAGCCGACGCAACCTGACCCCCGTGAGGAACGCCAGGTACGGCTGGCCGCGCAGCGCATCCTCGCCCGCCACCTGCGGCCGACGACGCCGGACGGCACCCCGAGCCCGACCTACTGGAAGGGCGTGACTCTCGACCTGACCGAGGCCACCCTTCTCGACGCCAACTTCGCCAACTCCGTTCTGAACGATGCTTCGTTCGTCAGGTCGACGTTCACCGGCACCGCCTGGTTCGACGGGGCGACGTTCACCGGCACCCCCAGATTCGACGGGGCGACGTTCACCGGCACCCCCAGATTCGACGGGGCGACGTTCACCAGCACCCCCAGATTCGACGGGGCGACGTTCACCGGCACCCCCAGATTCGACGGGGCGACGTTCACCAGCACCCCCAGATTCGACGGACGACCGTCACCGGCACCCCCAGATTCGACGGGGCGACGTTCACCAGCACCCCCAGGTTCGACGGGGCGACGTTCGAGAGCGGGGTGACTTTCGGCGCTGTCCGTGTCGAGGGCGACGGTCGTGCCAGTGACGTGTGGCCGGCGGGGTGGCAGGTCGATCTCGACACGCGGCGGGTGGTGCGCGTACCGGTGGAGGAGAAGCCGGAAGGGGACGCGGAGCCGGAGTGACGGGCGGTGCTGTCACTCCGGCGGGGTGCCGCGACAGTGGTCAGGGCCTACCGGGACTCGCTGACAGCCGAGCCATGGCCGCGGTTTCGGCGATCTGGTCGGGCCAGCGGAGGAACCGGCGGTACAGGTCCGGCGGGCTGAGCTGCTCGGCGTCGCATTCCAGCAGGTCGTCGATCGCCTCGTACATGAGGGTGGCGAGGTAGACGCACATCCCGATCCGGTCGTTGGCCCAGTCGGCGGTGATCTCGATCTTCGCGCTTTCGCACGGCCATTCTGTACCGCACTCGCGACAGTTCCAGTCGGGCCGGTTGGCAATGTGCATCAGCCTTCTCCGTCCGCGTAGGCGTTGTGCCGTCGCGCGAACCGCGTCACGCGGTCGTGTGTGGACTTCAATCCCATCTGTCAACCCTTCTCGCAACACATTTCCCATGATCACTGAACACTTCCTTCACATCATGCTTATTTGCCAACTGGCTCAGCGCAATCTCGCACCGGTAGGTTCGGACCCAACATCCACCCGCCATTACGTGACACGAGAGGACGGGGTTTCGTGGACGACGTCGGCAGCACTGTCCCCCGCAGGCAACTGGGTCGATACCTGAGAGAGCTTCGCGAAGACGCTCATGTCACGGTCGCCGCTGCGGCCAAGGCACTCGAATGGTCGCCGCCGCGCATCTGGCGCTACGAGGGCGGCCAGGTGCCGATCCACCCGAACGACGCCGAGGCGATGTGCCGGCTCTACGGCGCGTCCCCGGAAACGATCACGACGATGCGCGACCTGGCCCGGGAGACCAAGTCACGCGGCTGGTACCACAGCTACGACCACGCCATCAAAGAATGGTTCAAGCTGTACGTCGGTCTCGAAGCCGCTGCCTCGACGATCCGTCAGTACGAGCCGAACGTCGTCCCCGGCCTGCTCCAGTCCCTGGAGTACATGACCGAGATCATCACCACCGGAAACCCTGACCTCAAGCCCTCCGACCAGCAGGCAAAGATCGAAGTACGGTCCAAGCGGCAGAAACTGCTCGCCCGCGTCGTCCCGCAGGCCCCCGACCTGGACGTGGTGATCGGCGAAGCCGCATTGCGCCGCCCACTCAAGGACCGGGCCGCAATGGCGCGCCAACTGCGGCACCTTGCTGCCGTCGCCACCCAACGCCACAACGTCACCGTCCGGGTGCTCACCTTCGCCGCCGGACTCCCCAGCCGACCAGCAGTCGCGCCGTTCTCCATCCTGACCTTCCCCAAGGTCAGCGTCCGCCCACCCGAGCCGACCACCGTCTACTCCGACGGCCCGTGCGGTGCCATCTACCTCGACAAAACCGCCGAGATCGAGACCTACGAGGGCATCTGGTCGTCGCTCAAGCAACACTGCCTCACCCCGTTAGAATCGACCGAATTCATCACCCGGATCGCCAAGGAGTACGACCATGAAGGCTGACGGCGTGTGGCGTAAGTCCACCCGGTCCGATGCTGACGGCAACTGTGTCGAGGTGGCCGGCCACCCGTACCGCGTCGCCGTACGCGACAGCAAGGACCACACCGGCCCGGTCCTCACTTTCGACACCGCCGCCTGGCAGCACTTCGTCGAGACGGTGAAGACCCGCCCCTGATCTGCCCCGGACCACTACCCCATTCCAGCGCCACGGGAATCCTCGCCACACCGAGGATTCCCGTGGCGTCTTCGTGTCCCGGACGTTACGTCAGCAGGCCACCATACTCGTCGCAAGATACGGCCACCACAGAGGACAGACGACAGAAAGTAGTGGCTCTTGACCGCTGCGTGATCGACGGGTGATGATCTCGCAGTTGATCGTCAACTGTCGATAGGAATGACCGATGAGGACTGCTCTCCACCGGGCCGGCCGCATGCTCGTCGCCTGCGCCGTCGTCGCCGCCACCGCTCTCGCGGGCGTCGTCGCCACCGGTAGTGCCGCCCAGGCAGACGGCTGCTACACCTGGGGACGCGTCCTGTCCCAGGGAATGTCCGGAGAGGACGTACGGCAGCTGCAGATCCGCGTCTCCGGCTACCCGGACTACGGCGCGGTGCTCGCCCTCGACGGCGCGTACGGACCTGCCACCCGGTCCGCCGTGGTTCGCTTCCAGCAGGCCTACGGCCTGTCCGCCGACTCCGGGCTGGTCGACGGTCAGCCGGCGCTGCTGTTCCTCGAGGTGTACGACGACGTGCCGACGTCGCTGCTCAACCCGGACCAGGGCTGGTACCGGATCGATCCTTCCGGGGAACCGACGCCGCTGCCGGGCAATCCGGTGCCGGTGTCCCTGACGCAGCTCGCCCGGTTCGCGGATCGGCCGTGAGCCAGGGCCTGCCGCTGGCCGCTGGGCGGTCCGCCGGCCGGGTCACAGGCCGCCGGCGACCCGGATCACCGTCCCCGTGGTGTAGGACGCCTCGTCGCCCAGCAGCCAGGCGACGGCACCGGCGATCTCCTGCGGCTGCCCGGCCCGGCGCAGCGGCACCATCGGCGCGACCCGGTCCGGTCGGTTCGGCTCACCGGACAGGGTGTGGATGTCGGTGTGCACGGTGCCGGGAGCGACGCCGTTGACCCGGATGCCCCGGGGGCCGAGCTCCTTGGCCAGACCGACGGTGAGGGCGTCGGTGGCGGCCTTGACGGCGGCGTAGTGGACGTACTCGCCGGGGCTGCCGAGGGTGGCGGCGGCGGACGAGACGTTGACGATGGCGCCGCCGGCGCCCATCCGGCGGGCGGCCTGCTGGGCGCAGAGGACGTACCCGATGAGGTTGACGTCCACGACCCGGCGCAGGTCGTCGACGGTGAGGTCGACGAAGGGTCCGATCCGGCTGGTGACGCCGGCGTTGTTGACCAGGCCGGTGAGCGCGCCGAGGTCGGCGGCGGCGTCGAACAGCGCGGCGACCCCCGCCGGATCGGTGGTGTCGACGGCGACCGTGACCGCCCGGCGGCCCGCCGCCTGCACGTCGTCGCGGACCGCGTGGGCGGCGGCGGCGTCGCGCCGGTAGCCGATGACGAGGTCGTGTCCGGCGGCGGCGAGGCGGCGTACGGTGGCCGCGCCGATCCCCCGGCTGCCGCCGGTGACCACGGTGACCGGTGCCATGGTGTCCCCTCTCCCCTGCGGTGTGTCGTCGGCGGTGACGTTACCGCCGACGTCGCGGGGCAATAGGACAGGTATGGCGGGTAGGCGTGCGGTGGTGCTGGGCAGCGGCGGGGTGACCGGGGTGGCCTGGCAGATCGGGGTGTTGGCCGGGTTGGCGCGGGCCGGGGTGGAGTTGGGCGTGGCGGATCTGGTGGTCGGTACCTCGGCGGGCGCGGTGGTGGGTGCGCAGCTGCGCTCGGGGGCGGATCTGGATCAGCTGTACGCGGGGCAGCTGGTGGCCGGTGAGCCGTCGACGGACCGGATGGGTCCGGGTGCGGTGTCGTGTCTGCTGTGGGCGGCGGTGTGCAGCGGGGACGGGCGGCGGGCGCGGGCGCGGATCGGCCGGTACGCGGCGGCCTTCGCGGCGGGGTCGGCGGTGTCGCGGCGGCCGGTGTTCGAGGAGGCGTTGCCGGTGTGGTCGTGGCCGGAGCGGCCGTTGTGGGTGACGGCGGTGGACGCCGAGACGGGTGAGCTGGTGGTGTTCGACGGGTCACGGCCGGGGGTGGACCTGGTCGACGCGGTGTCGGCGAGTTGCGCGGTGCCGGGGGTGTGGCCGCCGGTGGTGGTCGGTGGGCGGCGGTTGATCGACGGTGGGATGCGGTCGGCGGCGAACGCGGATCTGGCGGCGGGGTACGCGTCGGTGGTGGTGTTGGCGCCGATCACGTGGGGGTTGGGCTGGTTGGCGCCGGTGGCGCGGCAGGTGGCGGGGTTGTCGGGGCAGGTGGTGGTGGTGTCGCCGGACCGGGCGGCGAGGCGGGTGATCGGGCGGCGGTTGCTGGATCCGGCGCGGCGGCCGGGTGCGGCGCGGGCGGGGTGGCGGCAGGGGTCGGCGGCGGCCGGCCAGGTGGGTCGGGTGTGGTCGGGTGGTGCCGCGTCGGGGTGAGCGGGGGTGGTGGGGTGCGGTCGGCGGTGTCGGCGGCGGCTGGTAGGAAGGCAGCACTCAAACAGGTGTACGGACGGAAAGGGTGCTGATGGTTGCCGCGGGCGCTGGTGCGGGTGGGTTGTCGGACGAGGAGTTGGGGGTGATCCGGGAGGCGGTGGCTGCTGGGCGTAAGCCGAAGGTGATGTTCACCGAGTCGGCGGGGCAGATCGCCGGGCAGGTGGGTCAGGTGGTGGGCCTGGCGGATCCGGCGGTGTCCGACGAGTGGGTGGTGGTGCGGTTCGGTCGTGACGAGTTGCCGTTCTCCCCCGGTGATCTGGTGGTGGCGCCGCGGGGTGCGGGTGCGCGGCGGCCGGCGGCGGAGCCGGTGGTCGACCCGGTGCCGGTGGTGCCGGAGCCGGAGTTCAAGTTGGGTGAGCCGCCGGTGGTGGTGCCGGCGCGGCGGGAGCAGGTGGAGGAGTCGACGGTGGACGAGGGTGCGCAGCGCCCGGCGCGTCGGGCGGCGAAGGCGGTGAAGCCGAAGGCGCCGGCCGGGTTGACGGTGACGTTGGCGTATGCCGACGGTGAGTGGACGGTGGCGGCGGCGCAGGGCGCGAAGGCGTTGGCGAAGCCGTACGTGATCCGGCCGGCGGAGGCGTTGAAGATGGTGGCGTTGGTGGATGTGCCGGGGGTGCATGAGGCGGTGGAGCAGATCCTGGCGTCGGAGCGGGCCGAGGCGCAGCGGCAGGCGGAGAAGTTGCGGGCGGAGTTGGCGGAGGTGGAGGCGCGGTTGGCGGAGTTGCCGGAGGTGGGTTGACGTCGGGCCTGTGGGTGGTGCCCCCGGTGGTTGGTCGCGCCGGGGGCACCGTCGTGTGCGGGTCGGTGGCTGGTGGAGTCAGTGGCTGGGTTGGTCGGTGACGTGGACGCGGTGGCGGAACACCCAGTAGGTCCAGCCCTGGTAGAGCAGGACGACGGGGGTGAGTGCGGCGGCGACCCAGGTCATGATCGTCAGGGTGTAGGTGGTGGAGGCGGCGTTGGTGGTGGTCAGGGTGCCGGCGGGGTCGCCGGTGGAGGGTAGGACGGTCGGGAACAGGGCGGTGAACAGGGCGGCGACGGCGAGGCCGATGGCGGTGGCGGTGCCGGTGAAGGCCCAGCCTTCGCGGCGTACCTGGTTGGCGGCCAGGCCGGCGACGAGGGCGAGGGCGGCGGTGACGGCGAGGACGACGGCGGTGGGGTTGGCGCGGATGGTGAGGGTCCAGGTGAGGAATCCGACGGCGAGCGCGGCAGCGGTCAGGCCGGTCCAGGTGGCGACGCGGCGGGCGCGGTGGCGCAGGTCGCCGGTGGTCTTGAGGGCGAGGAAGACGGCGCCGTGGGTGACGAACAGGGCGGTGGTGGTGGCGCCGCCGAGCAGGGCGTAGGGGTTGAGCAGGGTGAGCAGGGTGCCGGTGTATTCGTGGTCGGCGTCCAGGGGTACGCCGCGCACGATGTTGGCGAAGGCGACGCCCCAGAGTGCGGCGGGTAGCAGTGAGCCGATGAAGATGGCGTTGTCCCAGCGGCGGCGCCAGTGGGGTTCGTCTCGTTTGTCGCGGTATTCGAAGGCGACGCCGCGCAGGATGAGGGCGATGAGGATGAGCAGTAGCGGTAGGTAGAAGCCGGAGAACAGGGTGGCGTACCACTCGGGGAAGGCGGCGAACATGGCGCCGCCGGCGGTGATGAGCCAGACCTCGTTGCCGTCCCAGACGGGGCCGATGGTGGTGATGGCGGCGCGTCGTTCGGGTTCGGTGCGGCCGATGAGGCGGGCGAGGATGCCGACGCCGAAGTCGAAGCCTTCGAGGATGAAGTATCCGGTGAAGAGTACGGCGATGAGCCCAAACCAGACGGTGGTGAGTTCCACGAGGGGTCTCCGGGGTGGTCAGTGGGTGGCGGCGAGGGGCCGGTCGAGGGTGGTGTCGTCGTCGGTGTCGTCCGGTGGGGGTGGGTCGGTGAGGTCGGGCAGTCCGTTTCGGGCGTAGCGGATGAGGAGCTTGACCTCGATGACGGCGAGGGTGGCGTAGATGAGGGTGAAGGCGGTGAAAGAGGTGAGGACTTCGGTGAGGGAGACGCTGCGGCTGACGCCGTCGCGGGTGAGCATTTCGCCGAAGACGATCCAGGGTTGGCGGCCCATTTCGGTGAAGATCCAGCCGAAGGTGTTGGCCAGTAGTGGTAGGACGGGCAGGGTGAGGCCGGCGCGCAGCAGCCAGCGTCCGGTGGGGGTGCGGCCGCGGCGGGTGGTCCACAGGGCCCAGAGGGCGATGGCGGCGGTGGCGAGGCCGAATCCGATCATGAAGCGGAAGCTCCAGTAGGTGACGGGGATGATCGGGGTGTAGTTGCCGGGGCCGTACTGGGCGGCGTACTGGGCCTGCAGGTCGTTGATGCCCTGGACCTGGCCGGTGGGGTCGCCGGTGGACAGCCAGGACAGCAGGTACGGGATCTTGAGGGCCCAGATTTCGCGGCTGCCGTCGAGGGTGCCGACGGTGACGACGGAGAAGGAGGCGGGGCTTTCGGTGGTGTAGAGGCCTTCGGCGGCGGCCATCTTCATGGGCTGGACCTGGGTCATGATCTTGCCTTGGATGTCGCCGGTGATGATGACGGCAGCGGTGGCGGCCAGGGTGGTCCAGGCGCCGATCTTGGTGGCGGTGCGGAAGGCGGGGGTGTCGGGGCCGTCGGGGTGGCGGATGAGGTGCCAGAGGGCGACGGCCAGGACGAGGGCGCCGGCGACCATGAAGCAGCCGGCGAGGGTGTGCGGGAAGGTGATGAGGGTGACCTTGTTGGTGAGTACGGCGATGAAGTCGGTGAGTTCGGCGCGGCCGGTGTCCGGGTTGATGCGGTAGCCGACGGGGTTCTGCATCCAGGAGTTGGCGGCGAGGATGAACCAGGCGCTGATGATGCTGCCGAACGAGGCGAGCCAGATGGTGGCCAGGTGCAGGGCTTTGGGGAGCCGGTTCCAGCCGAAGATCCACAGTCCGAGGAAGGTGGATTCGAGGAAGAAGGCGAGCAGGGCTTCGATGGCCAGGGGTACGCCGAAGATGTCGCCGACGAACCGGGAGTAGTCGCTCCAGTTCATGCCGAACTGGAATTCCTGGACGATGCCGGTGACGATGCCCATGGCGAAGTTGATGAGGAACAGTTTTCCGTAGAACTTGGTGAGTTTGAGGTAGCGGTCGTCGCCGGTGCGGTGCCAGGCGGTCTGCAGGATGGCGACGAGCAGGCTGAGGCCGATGGTGAGTGGGACGAACAGGAAGTGGTAGACGGTGGTGACACCGAACTGCCAGCGGGCTATGTCGAGCGCGTCCACGGCTCCCCCATCTAGTTACTACAAGGCGTAGTACATACTACGGCCTGTCGTGGAACGGGCCAGGGGCGGTGGTCCCGACGGGAGAGGGCCGTCGGTCCCGACCCTCGCGGGACGGTCGGCACGGGGCGCCCGTGGCGGGCCGGACTGTGCGACGATCGACCGCTGATGGACACCCCCACTCCCCCTGCCCCGACGCCCTGGCGGCCGCCGCCGCTGTGGCGGCTGCTGCAGGTCGCCGCCCGGATCGTCGTCGGGCTGCTCGCCCGGCTGCGGGTCACCGGCGACGTACCGGACGCGCTGCGGCACGGACCGCTGATCCTGGCCGCCAACCACATCAGCCCGTTCGACCCGGTCGCGCTCGCCGCCGCCTGCCGCGTGCGGCGGGTCGCCCCCCGGGTGCTCGCCACCGGCGGGCTGTTCCGGGCCCCGGTGGTCGGCCCGGTGATGCGCCGCGCCGGGCACATCCGGGTCGACCGGCGCACCGACACCGTCGCCCAGGCGCTCGACGCCGCCGTGGCGGCCGTCGCTGGCGGCGCGGTGGTCCTGGTCTACCCGGAAGGGCGCATCGGTCTCGACCCGTGGATGTGGCCCGAACGCGGCCGCACGGGTACCGCGCGGCTCGCGCTGGCCAGCGGCGCGGTGGTGGTGCCGGTGGCCCAGTGGGGGGCCCACGAGGTGCTGCCGTGGGCGGCACCCCGCGGCCTGGGCCGCGCGGTGCTACGGGCGGTGCTGCGCCGCCCGGTGGTCCGGGTCCACTTCGGCGCCCCGGTGGACCTGTCCGGGGTCGACCCGGCGCGGCCGGGCGCCGCGCAACGCGCGACCCAACGGATCATCGACGCCCTCACCGACGAGTTGGCGGCGTTGCGCCCGGACGAGCCGCAGGCACCCCGGCACGTCGACGTGACCCGACCGGTCGACGTGAGTCGGCGACACCGCCGGGGCCGGGTCGACGCGGCGGACGACGCCCCGGCCGCCGGCCAGGCACCGGACGGCGGCTGACGGCGCCGTACCCGGTGCCGGTTCAGCGGGAGCGTTGCCGCAGGTAGGCCAGGACGGCCTCGCGGGTGGTGCGGACCCCGAACGCCGCGCGGGCCTGCGCGATGCGGCGGTTCGCGGTCCGCAACGACAGGAACTCGGCGGCGGCGGCCGCGGCGATCGTCTCGCCGTTGGCGAGCCGGTCGAGCAGGGCCCGCTGCTCCGGCACCAGGACGGAGTCGACCGGTGACGCCGGCGGGCCGACGTCACCGTGGCGCAGCACCGGGCCGAGCCGGCCGAGGTCGTCGACCAGGGCCCGACCGACGTCGCCGCCCGGGTCGACCACCGCGACGACGGCGGCACCCCGGGCGGCGGCCAGCGCCACCAGGGCCACGGTGTCGGCGTCGGTGACCCGGCCGTGCAGGGCCAGTCGGGCGGCGGTCAGGTCCCAGGCGGCCTCGGTCAACGCGAAGCCTTCCCGGACGGTCCAGCCGTCGCGGGCGAGCCGCCGCAGAACGGCGTTCGCCTCGGTGGAGCTGGACAGGACGTAGCGCGGCGGTGCGCTCATCGGTCGGTCTCCATGGCCAGGGCGGCTGCTTCGGTGCGGGTGCGGGCACCGAGTTTACGCATCCCGGCCCGGACGTGGGTTTCCACGGTTTCGGTGGAGATGCCGAGTTGGCCGGCGATGCGGCGGGTCGGCTCGCCCTGGGCGACCAGCCGCAGCACGTCACGTTCCCGGCCGGTGAGCAGCTCACCGTCGCGGGTGCCCCGGTCGTCGCGGCGTACCGCGTGCCGGCGCAGCGCACGTCGGCAGCGGCCCAGCAGTACGACCAGGCCGGCGCGCGCGGCGATGCGTTCCGCGGCGAGCAGGGCGGGCACCGCGCGGTGCGGGTCGGCTTCGTGCAGGCCCTGGGCGAGCAGGCAGCGGACCTGTTCGCGAACGCTGACGTCGGGCCAGGTGGCGGCGGCGGCGCCGAACCGGCGCGGGTCGGCCGTCGACCAGGCGGCCAGCGTCGCCGCTACCGGTGCCGGCAGCGTCGGTGGTGTCCCGGCGGCCGGCGGCGGTGTCACCGTGGGGGTGTCGTGGGCGGCCCAGTGGGCGGTGATCCGCCGCAGTCCGTCGACCAGCGGTGACGCGCTCGGCGCAGCGGCGGCACCGGTGGTCGGGTCGGTGCCGGCAGGCGCGGCGGCTCTGTCGGGTTGACCGTCGAGCCAGGCCGCTTCCCGGGCGACCCAGTCCAGCAGGCCCGGCGGCGGCGCGGTCGCGGTGGTGGCGGCGGCGAGCCGGGCCCGGGCGGCCGCGAGCAGTCCGCCGTCGGCTTCGAGCAGGCCCGCCGTGGCGGTGGCGTAGCGGTGGGCGGTGGCGGGCAGGGTGCGGTCGGTGAGGTCGGCGGCGGCGCGCAGCAGCGCGTCGGTGGCGGTGGGCAGTGTGTCGGTGGGTGCGGGCGGGTCGTCGCCGACCGGGCCGGGCTGGTCCCCTGCCGACGGTTCACCGCGCAGTGCCAGGCACCACAGGCGGGCGGCGAGGAAACGGGTCTGCCAGCTGTAGGCCAGGTCGGCGGCGCAGGCGGCCGCGGCGGCGGTGGCGGCGTGCGCGGCCTCGGCGAGCCGGCCGTCGCCGGTGAGGGTCTCGACCAGCTGCCAGGCGCTCCACCGGGCGGTCAGCAGGTCGCCGTCGGCGGCCGCCGCGGCGGCGGTGCCGGCGAGCCGGTGTTCCCAGCCGGGGGTGCGGTCGGCGGCGGCGACGGCGGCCAGCGCCGCGCGCAGGCCGACGTGGGTCGGCGTGGCGCCGTGGCGGGCGGTGACGGCGGCGGCACGGCGGGCCGCCGCCGTCGGGTCGACGGCGAGGTCGGCCAGCAGCAGCACCCGGTCGGCGGTCGCGGCGGGCGGCGACGTGGCGGCCGGGTGGTCGGTGACGCGGGCGGCCAGGGCGGCGGCGGTGGCGCGGGCGGCGGCGAGCTCCCCGGCCTGCAGCAGCGCTTCGGCGCGCAGGGCGGCGACCTCGTCGCTGACGTCGGAGTCGGCGGCGTCGAGCAGGGTCAGGGCGTGGCGGGGCCGGCCGGTGGTCAGGGCGGCCCGGGCCGCGTCGAGCCGCACGGTGGCGGTGGCGGCGGGCTGGTCGCAGGCGAACAGCAGCGCCTCGGCGCGGGCGCCGCCGGTGGTGGCGTCGGCGGCAGCGGTCACGGCCCGCTGGTAGGCGGCGTCGGTGTCGCCGGCGGCGGCGAGGTGCCGGGCGGCTTCCAGAGGGTCGGTGACCAGGTCGGCGAGGCGTCGGTGCAGGGCTCGGCGGCTGGCGGCGTCGAGCAGGCCGGCGGCCACGTCGGCCTGGTACGGCGACACCGGGGTGATCAGGCCGGTGGCGGCGGTGACCAGGCCGGCGTCGGTGAGTTCGGCGACGCCGTCGCCGAGAGCGGCGGCGGGTGCCGGCCGGCCGAGCAGGCCGAGGGCGGCCAGGGCGGTGCGGGCCGGCCGGGTGAGGTCGGCCAGGGCGGCGGCGACGGCGTAGGCGACCTGGTCGAGGTCGGTGGTGTCGGGTGGCGGCGGCGAGGTGCGGGCGGTGCGGTGGCGGGCCAGGGCGGTGGCGGCCAGCGGGTTGCCGCCGGCGCGTCGGGCCAGGTCGGTGACGGTCGCCGGGTCCAGGCCGGGGGCGGTACGGCGGATCAGGTCGGCGGTGGCCGTCGGGTCCAGCGCCGGGAGCGCCAGCCACAGGGCGTCGCCGTCGCGCAGCGGGTCGATGGCGGCGGCGGGCAGCGGGTGCGGGGTGCGCAGGGCGACGACGACCCGGCAGTGGCGGGCCACGGCGGGCAGGGCGGCGACGGTGACCGGGTCGGCCCACTGCAGGTCGTCGAGGACGAGCAGGCCGTGGCGTACCCGGGAGCGGACCGCCTCGGCGAGCAGCGCCACGTCGTGGGTGGGTAGCCGGACCCGCAGGGCGTGGCTGAGGGGGAACGCGGGGACGTGGCGCAGGGCGGTGAGAGCGCCGCCGGGGTGGACCGGGCCGGGCGACGCCGTGGCGACGCGGCGCAGCGTGGTGGTGCGGCCGCTGCCGGGCACGCCGGTGATGACGACGAGGCCGGGGCGGGTGAGCCGGGCGGCGGCGGCCGCCGCCACGTCGGTGGCGTGAGCGCCGTCGGCTGGTTGCCGCACCCGTCCTCCCCCGCTTTTCCGGCTCGTGGCCCTCCCCGGGCGAAGGTGGCACGAACATGGGATCCTGCGCCGGAGAGGATATTCGTACTGTGGATGTCGGTGGTGGGCGCACCACCGCGTGCCGTGCTGTCGGGAGGACGACCAGCGAGATGAGCGGGTACCACCGTTGGGCGTGGCGTCATTGTCGCCGACCCTGTGGGGCGGTGACCAATCCGTGGGTGCGGGGCCGTTGAGCAGCCGGGTCGCGGCGTTGTGTGACGAGGTGGGTCCCCGGGTGGGTGCGCCGACCGGTGGTGAGGTGGCGCGGGTCCGGCGGCGGTTGGACGAGCCGCTGCGGGTGGCGATCGCCGGGCGGCTCAAGGCGGGCAAGTCGACGCTGGTCAACGCGTTGATCGGGCGGCGGGTGGCGCCGACGGAGGTTGGTGAGTGCACCCGGGTGGTCACCCAGTTCCGGTACGGCACCGCCGACCGGGTGGACGTGGTGCGCCGCGACGGCGTACGGGTCAGTCTGCCGTTGGATCCGACGGGGATGATCCCGCAGCGGCTGGGGGTGCCGACGGCGCGGATCGCGTTCGTCGACGTCACCTTGACCAGTGACCATCTGCGGGAGTTGACGGTGATCGACACGCCGGGGCTGTCGTCGGCCAGCACCGGGGTCAGTGACGCGGCGCGCCGGTACCTGTTCGCCGGTGCCGGCGCGGACTCCCCAGACGCAGGTGAGGCGACGGCGCCGTTCGACGCCGGGATCGACGACGACTCCGTCGGGGCGGTCTCCGGCGCCGAGGCGATCGTGTACGTGTTCACCCAGTCGGTGCGTGACGACGACGTACGGGCGTTGGAGGCGTTCCGGGCGGTGTCGGCGCGGTTGTCGAGCAGCCCGATCAACTCGGTCGGGTTGTTCAACAAGGTCGACAAGTTGGTGGCCGGTGGTGCCGATCCGTGGCCGGTGGCGGCGCCGCTGGCCGCCGACCAGACGCGGGTGCTGCGTCGGATCGTGTCGGACGTGGTGCCGGCGGTCGGGTTGCTGGCGGAGACGACCGAGGCGGGCCGGTTGACGGCGGCCGACTGTGAGGCGTTGCGGACGTTGGCGCAGGTGCCGGCGGCGCAGTGGACGGTGCTGACCGCGTCGGTGGACCTGTTCGTGTCCCGGGACTGCCCGGTGCCGCGGGCGCAGCGGGAACGGCTGCTGGCGCTGCTGGACCTGTACGGGATCGGGTTCGCGGTGGCGCAGCTGCGGGCGGCGCCGCAGTTGGCGTCCGGGGACCTGGTGCGGGCGTTGTACGCGGCGTCGGGGTTTCCGCGGCTGCGGCACACCGTGGACGAGGCGTTCCGGTGGCGCACCGACGCGATCAAGGCCGGGTGGGCGTTGTCGACGCTGGAGAAGGTGGCCAGCCACACGGCGCATCCCGGTGACCGGGAGACGCTGCGCGACGCGATCGAGCGGCTGCTGCACCAGCCGGAGTACCACCGGCTGCGGCTGCTGGAGGTGGCGCAGCAGGTGACCACGGGCAGTGTGGAGCTGCCGGAGGCGATGGAGCAGGAGTTGACCCGGTTGGCGTTGTCGGCGGATCCGCGCTGGGTGCTGGAACTGCCGGCGGCGTCGGTGGAGCAGTTGGCGGCGGCGGCGGTGGAGGCGGCCACCCGGTGGCGGGTGTTCGCCGTCGCCGGGGCGTCACCGGCGCAGTCACGGGTGGCGTTGGTGGCCCACCGGGGGTTCCATCTGCTGTCGCAGCAGGTACGGGCGGTGCGCCGGTGAGCGGCGGGGCCGGGTCGGCGGCGTTGGGCACGTTGCTGACCGGGGCGGTCGACACGTGCCTGGGGTTCGTGCGTGGCCTGGACCCGGACGCGGCGGCGGAGATCGACGCCCAGCGGCGCCGGGAGGTGACCCGGCCGTCGGTGGTGGTCGTCGGGGAAACGAAACGTGGCAAGAGTTCCCTGGTGAACGCGTTGATCGGGGTGACCGGGTTGTCGCCGGTGGACGCGGCGGTGGCGACGTCGGCGTACCTGGAGTTCGACCACGGGCCGGTGACGGCGGCGCGGGCGTTCGTGCCGGGTGAGGCCGAGGCGGTGGACGTGCCGGTGGACCGGCTGCGGGACTGGGCCACGGTGTCGGGGGTGCTGCCGCAGGGGGCGCGTCCGCCGAGGCGGATCGCGGTGACCTGCCCGGCGCCGCTGCTGCGGTACGTGTCGCTGGTGGACACCCCGGGCGCGGGTGGGCTGGACCCGGCGCACACCGAGATCGCGTTGGACGCGGTGTCGCGGGCGGCGGCGCTGCTGTTCGTGGTGGACGCCTCGACCCCGTTCACCCGGCCCGAGCTGGATTTCCTGATCGAGGCGAGCAAGCGGGTCAACGTGGTGGTGTTCGCGTTGACGAAGACCGACGCTTACCCGGGTTGGCGCACGATCCTGGCCGACAACCGGGCCCAGCTGCAGGCGCACGCGCCCCGGTTCGCGGCCGCCGCGTGGTTCCCGGTGTCGGCGCGGCTGGCCGAGTTGGCGTTGACCCTGCCGGCGGCCGACGCCGGTGAACTGGTCGACGCCTCCCAGGTGGCGCCGCTGCAGCATGCGCTGATCGAGCTCGCCGGCAACGGTCACCTGTTGGCGCAGGCGAACGTGCTGCGGACGATCCGCAGCGAGCTGGTGCGGCTGGACCTGACGGTCGGGCAGCAGGTCGCCGCGTGTGACCCGGACCCGGGTGAGGTGCAGCGGGCGAAGCAGGAACGGGCCGGGTTGGCGGCCCGGAAACGGACCGAGTCGCGGCAGTGGTCGTTGGCGTTGAACACCGAGACGCAGCGGGCCCGGGTGGAGGCCACCGGTCGGCTGCGGACGGCGGTCGGTGGGCTGCAGGAGCAGTTCCTGGCCCGGATCGACGCGGCCCGGGGTGAGGCGTTGAAGCAGTTGCCGGCCGAGCTGGACCGGGCGTTGCACGCGGTGTCACTGCGGTTCTCCCACGAG